>NZ_JBQCKK010000012.1:0-130946 GCF_051967035.1 Brevibacillus sp. SAFN-007a
TTCCCCATAAAAAATCCCTCCACAGTAGACAGTACAGACCTTTCTTTTGCCTGTCTACTATGGAGGGAGCATATCAACGAGGAGTCTCTCCTTCTTTTTTGGCGAAGCAGGCCGACGATCAGACTGTATGGCAACAGGCCGCAAGACCCGCTTGTCTATGGTACAATAGAGGGAAGAGAAAGGGGCGATGATGAGTGAGTCCGAACATTCATGCCCATCGGCTGCGTGTACGCTATGGCGAGACCGATCAGATGGGCGTGGTTTACCATACGAATTATTTGAACTGGTTTGAGGTGGGACGAACCGAATGGATCCGCAAGGCGGGGCTTACCTACCGCGAACTGGAGGAAAGAGGCGTGCTGCTTCCGGTCACAGACGCCGTTCTGTCTTACAAAAAGCCTGCTCGCTACGACGATGTGGTGGAAATCCGGACGCGGATCAAAGAGCTTGGTGTCGTCCGCCTGGCGTTTGCTTACGAGATTATCCGCGTGTCGGACGGGGAGCTGCTCGTGTCGGGCGAGACGATGCACGTGTTTACGAACAAGGAGCTGAAGCCGATTCGCTTGGCCAAAACCGAGCCGGAGATTTACGCCTGGCTGGATGCCCAGTATAAAGGAGGGGAGTAACATGCTGCGCTATCTCATCATCCTGATCGTCGTCGGATTTGGATTGGAGCTGTGGGGACTGATTACGGTCGGTTCGCTCATCGGCGGCTGGAATACGGTGTTGTTGGTCATCCTGACAGGACTGCTCGGGGCTTGGCTGGCGAAGCAGCAAGGTGTGCAGGTGCTCCGCACGCTGCAATTCCAGCTGTCGCGGGGGCAGATGCCGACAGAGACGATCATCGACGGTGTGCTGATCCTTGTCGGCGGCATGCTGCTGCTCTTGCCCGGCTTTGTCTCCGACGTCATCGGCTTGATTCTGCTTATTCCGTATACCCGGATGATTTTGCGCCACCTGCTGAAGCAATGGCTGTGGTATTTGATCTCGTCGGGGCGCATTCGCTTCTTTTTCCGCAGATAACCTGTTGTCACCAAAAAAACCGCTTCGAGCGACGGCCTCACGGCTCGCCCGAATGCGGTTCTTTTTTCAGGTGCGTTTTCCCCGGATGTACAGCCAAATGTCCACGAACACGTTGGCTTTGACCAGCGCGTTAATCAGCACGAGCGAGACAGGGCCGATAATCAGGCCCAAAAACCCGAACAGCTGGAGGCCGACGAACAAAGCGACCAGTGTAAGCAGCGGATCGAGGCCGACGTTTTCCGCCACGACCTTTGGCTCGATGATCTGGCGGAAGATGAGGACAACCGCATACAGGATGGACAGGCCGATGACCATGGTGTAATTGCCTTTGAAGAACAGGTAGATGATCCAGGGAACGAAGACGGTTCCCGTTCCCAGATACGGCAAAAGATCGACCAGGCCGGTAATCAGTCCAATCGTAATCGCATACTCGACGCGCATGATGAGAAGTCCGACGATCACGATGGCGGCGGTCAAGGAGATGAGCGTCAGCTGCGCCTTGAGAAAGCCGAGCAAAGCGCCGCGCAAGTCGCGGAAAATCTGGTCCAGCCGATGGTTGACGCCGCTTGGCAAAAGACGGCGGAAGCGCGCTTCCCAGAGGGAAAAGTCTTTGGAAATGAAAAACGCGCCCATGATGGAAATGACCAATACCGTCGCCATGTTCGGCAGCGAGACGAGCAGATTTTTCAAGCCATCCAGGAAGCTGACGATCAGGTTTTGGCCGGCATGGGTGATGGAAGTAATGCCGCTTCCGACCGTATTGCTGATCTTGTCCTTGTAGTTCGAATCAAGCTGGTCGTAAATCCATTGCGCCTGATTGTAGATACCGAGCAAAAAGTCCTGCGAGATCGTTCGCTGCAAATACTCGGACAGCTCCTGGGCAAATCCCGGCAGACGCTTGGCCAGCTCGCCAATCTCCACGACGGTTTCCGCAACGACCAATGTCGCCAGCCCGATAGCGAGCAGCATCAAAACGAGCAGGGCGAGGGTTACCGACAGCCAGCGCGGAATCTTGAACTTTTTCGTGACGAAGGTGACAGGCTTGTGGATCAAGAGCGCGATGACTAAAGCAATAAGAAATGGGTAAAGTAAGGGTGTTGCGAACTGAAACAGCCGGATTCCTACATAAACAAGCAGGCAAACCCAGAAAAAGCGAATGATTTGGAAAAGACGCTCTACCCAGTTTTCCTGATTCAACAAAGGTCTCCTTTCTGCCGGAAAACAGCACACAAATACTTATGGAACTATTATGCAGCATGGCGGACAACGGGGGCAAGTTCGTGAAAAAAACAAAACCGGGTTTCATCCTTTGAAACATTTTTTTGCCAAACTTATTCACAAAATCGCAATAATCTTTTATAATTGGGTCGACTTATAGTGGATTCTTTTCTCTCGCCTCTCCCCTTGGCATGACTAAGGATTTGCGCGGATTTATTCCTGACAAGAGTGGTGGATGAAAGAAACCGCTGCCATCAACTTCATATTTGCTGTGGATTACGTTGTTTATCCGTCACAAGGACAAGCGAAGACTGGATAAGCGCTACTACTTGAGTGGAAAAGGAGAGGGAGTTCTATGACAACAACACGTGGACTAGAAGGCGTCGTTGCCGCTCAATCATCGATCTGTTCGATCGTCGATGGGGTTCTTTGCTATGGCGGGATCAACATCGATGAGTTAGCCGAACATGCAACTTTTGAAGAGGTTGTATACTTGCTCTGGCATGGAGCGTTACCGAAGCGTGATCAGCTGGACGCTTTGAAAAAACAATTGGGTGAAAATGCAGTTGTGGCAAAGGAAGTACTGGAGAGCGTTCGTCACTATCCCAAAGGCGTACACCCAATGGCAGCGTTGCGCACAGCTGTCTCTTCGTTAGCGCTCTACGACCCGGAAGCGCAAGATATGTCTCCTGAAGCCAACTATCGCAAATCGATCCGTCTGATGGCCCAAACTCCTACTCTGATTGCTGCTTTCGAGCGCATGCGCAAAGGTCTGGAGCCTGTTGCTCCGCGTGCAGATTTTACCATCGCGCAAAACTTCCTCTACATGCTGACTGGCGAAGTGCCAAGCGAAACAGCCGTGAAAGCGTTTGACGTTGCGCTGGTTCTGCATGCTGACCATGAGTTCAATGCATCTACCTTTGCTGCTCGCGTAACCGTAGCCACCCTGACCGATATCTACTCCGGTATCGTCTCTGCCATCGGCACGCTCAAAGGTCCTCTGCATGGCGGCGCCAATGAAGCGGTTGCGAAAATGCTGATGGAAATCGGCAGCCTCGACAACGTAGAATCCTACATCCGCTCCAAGTTGGACAACAAAGAGAAAATCATGGGCTTCGGACACCGCGTCTACAAAGATGGCGACCCGCGTGCCAAATGGCTGAAGCAAATGTCCCAAAAGCTGACGGCGCAAATCGGTCGTCCAGAGCTGTATGAAATATCTGTGAAAATCGACGACATGATTTCCAGGGAAAAAGGACTGAAGCCAAACGTGGACTTCTACTCCGCATCCGTGTACATTTCTCTCGGCCTGGAAACCGACCTGTTCACACCGATCTTCGCCATCAGCCGCATGTCCGGCTGGACGGCTCACATCATGGAACAGTATGAAAACAATCGCCTGATCCGTCCGCGCGCGGATTACACCGGTCCGGTCAACCGCCACTACGTTCCGATTGACCGCCGCTAAATTCTCGCTATTTTCGATCGTGGAGGGCAATCGGTTCAGCTCTGGCTTACCCATCCCTAAGCGCAAGCTTGAGAACTACCACAAGAAGTGGTAGTTCTCCTACGTCTGGAAATAATCATCATCACCTATTATCTTCACCACTGGAGGGATTCTTGTGTTCAAACATCTTACACAACCAACTGCCGGCGAAAAAATCACGGTTGATAACGGCAAACTGGTCGTTCCAAACAACCCGATTATTCCTTTCATCGAGGGCGACGGTACTGGTCCTGACATCTGGAAAGCTTCCGTTCGCGTGCTGGATGCAGCGGTAGAAAAAGCATACAAAGGCGAGAAAAAAATCGCTTGGTTCGAAGTGTTCGCAGGTGAAAAAGCGTTCAACCAATACAACGAGTGGCTCCCGGAAGATACCTTGACAGCCATTCGCGAATACCTGATCGCCATCAAAGGACCTCTGACTACTCCCGTCGGCGGCGGTATCCGTTCCATCAACGTAGCGCTGCGCCAAGAGCTGGATCTGTACGCGTGCGTGCGTCCTGTTCAATATTTCGATGGCGTTCCATCTCCTGTCAAACATCCTGAATTGACAGATATGGTGATCTTCCGCGAGAACACAGAAGACATCTACGCCGGTGTCGAGTGGGCAGAAGGCACTCCAGAAGTGAAAAAAGTGATCGACTTCCTGCAAAAAGAAATGGGCGTGAAGAAAATCCGCTTCCCAGAGACTTCGGGTATCGGGATCAAGCCTGTTTCCAAAGAAGGTACGGAGCGTCTGGTTCGCGCAGCGATCAACTACGCAATCGCCAACAACCGTAAATCCGTTACCCTCGTCCACAAAGGCAATATCATGAAGTTCACCGAAGGCGCGTTCAAAAGCTGGGGCTATGCAGTGGCGGAAGCGGAATTCGGCGACAAAGTGTTCACATGGGCACAATACGACCGCATCAAGGCAGAAGGCGGCGACGCTGACAAAGCGCAAAAAGAAGCAGAAGCAGCTGGCAAAATCATCGTAAAAGACGTGATTGCGGATGCGTTCCTGCAACAAATCCTGACTCGTCCGGCTGAGTACGATGTAGTAGCGACTCTCAACCTGAACGGTGACTACATCTCCGACGCGCTGGCAGCCCAAGTTGGCGGTATCGGTATCGCGCCAGGGGCTAACATCAACTACCTGACTGGCCATGCGATCTTCGAAGCTACTCACGGTACAGCGCCAAAATACGCTGGTCTGGACAAAGTGAACCCGTCCTCCGTGATTCTGTCCGGAGAAATGATGCTGCGTCACCTGGGCTGGAACGAAGCGGCTGACCTGATTATCGCATCCATGGAAAAAACGATCTCTGCCAAAACAGTCACTTACGATTTTGCTCGCCTGATGGAAGGGGCAACCGAGCTGAAATGCTCCGAGTTTGCTGACGCGTTGATTCAAAACATGTAAGATAGAGCTAGTTTGGCAACGATAACCTTACATTTGGAGGGGAGTTAAGTCATGGCATTCAACCGTAAAAAAATCGCTGTTATCGGCAGTGGCTTCACTGGTGCAACCACAGCATTTATTTTGGGGCAAAAAGAACTGGGCGACATCGTACTGGTTGACATCCCGCAGTTGGAAAACCCAACCAAAGGGAAAGCGTTGGATATGATGGAGTCATCTCCGGTACTGGGCTTCGATGCCAAGATTACAGGGACGGCCAGCTACGAGGACATCAAGGATTCCGATCTTGTCATCATCACCGCAGGGATTGCCCGCAAGCCCGGCATGTCCCGCGATGATCTCGTGAACACCAATGCCGCCATCATGAAATCGGTTGCGGAGCAAGTGAAGACGTATGCACCGAATTCGATCGTGCTCGTTCTTTCCAACCCTGTTGATGCGATGACTTATACCTTCTACAAAACGTCCGGCTTCCCGAAAGAACGCGTAATCGGGCAATCCGGCGTGCTGGATACGGCGCGTTTCCGTACCTTCGTGGCGATGGAGCTGAACGTCTCGGTTGAGGACGTGACAGGCTTTGTACTCGGCGGACACGGAGACGACATGGTTCCATTGGTACGTTACTCGTATGCGGGCGGAATCCCGCTGGAGACGCTGATTCCGAAAGATCGTCTGGATGCCATCGTCGAGCGCACCCGCAAAGGCGGCGGCGAAATCGTCAACCTGCTCGGTAACGGTTCCGCCTATTACGCCCCGGCCGCTTCGCTGGTGCAGATGGCAGAAGCGATCATCAAGGACAAAAAGCGTATCCTGCCTTCCATTGCGCTTCTGCAAGGCGAGTACGGCTACCACGACCTCTACCTCGGCGTACCGACTTTGCTCGGAGCAAACGGGATCGAAAAAGTGATCGAGCTGGAGCTGACTGCAGAGGAAAAAGCTGCGCTCGACAAATCGGCTGATTCCGTGCGCAATGTCCTGGCTGTGTTGAAATAGTCAGCTTCATCGATAGGAATACACATAACCAAGGACGCCTTTCTTCGTGAAGGGCGTCTTTTTTCAAACCCTTTGACCCGCTTTAGCCTCATTCCTCGCCACCACCAAAGCTGCGATCAAGGAGTTTTACCAGTAACAGAGCCGAGTTGAACCAAAACCTACGACGAACGCAGCCCTTTTCGAGGCATACTACTCCAATGAACGTTCAGCAAGCTCACCACAGACAATCGCAAAACACCTTTACAAAAAAATTACTTGTCTTCCGGTTTCCGCATTGGCAGACTGAGAGGTGTACAGAGAAGAAACAAACCAGAGGACGAAGTGCAAACAACGAATCTGCTGCATCGCATTGTAGGGGGAAACGGACAAGATGATTAAGGTTTTGGTAGTGGATGACGAAGTTTCCATCGTGAAGCTGCTGCAATTCAATCTGGAAAAATCGGGGTTCCAGGTAGTGACTGCCTTTGACGGCAGACAGGCGCTCGACATGGTGAAAAGCGAGCAGCCCGATTTCATCATTCTCGACTTGATGCTGCCGAAAATGGACGGCATGGACGTCTGTAAAACATTGCGCCAGGAGCGCATTAACACGCCCATTCTCATGCTGACTGCAAAAGATGACGAGCTAGATAAAATTTTGGGCCTGGAGCTGGGCGCTGACGACTACTTGACCAAGCCGTTCAGCCCGCGCGAAGTAGTGGCCCGTGTCAAAGCCATTTTGCGGCGTATTCAGGCAACCCCGGAAGCGGTGGTTGCTCCGGAAGATGTCGTGCTCCAGTTTGGCGACATCCGCATCTACCCGGAAAAGTACGAAGTCTTCTGCAAAGATACGAAGGTAGAGCTGACTCCCAAGGAATTCGAGCTGCTCCACTACCTCGCCAGCCACCAGGGACGCGTGCTGACGCGCGATCAGCTGCTGAACGCCGTCTGGAACTACGATTTTATCGGGGACTCCCGAATCGTGGACGTGCATGTAAGCCACCTGCGGGAAAAGCTGGAGGAGGACACGAAAAACCCGCGCTACATCAAAACCGTTCGCGGCCTGGGATACAAACTGGAAGGATAACCAACGGGAGGCACAACCTTGACTCGCTTTCGAATCAAACTCACTCTCACCATTCTGGGATTAATCTCGCTGGTCCTTTTGTTGATGGGGATGTATTTTGCGAAGGTACTGGAAAATTCCTACCTGCAATCGCTGCATGAGCTGTTGTCCCGCGAGTCCAAGCTTGTTGCCCAGGCGGTCCGCTTTCCGAACGTTTTCGACAATCAGGAGACGCTGACGGAACGCGTCGTCCAGGTGGCGCCTTCCGACGAAGTCCGTCTGACCATCATCAACCTGGAAGGCGAGGTGCTGTACGACAACTCCTCCCATGCCAATGAGATGGAGAACCACCACGACAGGCCGGAAATGCTCGCGGCACTCAACGGGGAGACGGGCATATCCCGCCGCTTCAGCGAGACGCTCGGCTATGACATGATGTACGTCGCGGTGCCCGTCGAGCAGGGGGCACGCATTGTCGGTGCCGTCCGGTCGGCCATGTCGATGAAAGACATCACCGATACGATCCACAACATGTGGTACAGCCTCTTGACAGGCTTGCTGGTGACGCTTGTCGTCGGCTCGATTGTGGTGTCGCGCATTTCCTTTTCCATTATTCGCCCCATCGAGGAAATTACGCGCGTCGCCCGCAACATTACCCAGCGCCAGTACGAGAGCCGGGTACGGATCAAGGCCAAGGACGAGATCGGCCAGCTCGCCGGCGCCATCAATTTCATGGCTTCCAGCCTGGAACAGCAAATGTACGAAATCTCCGAGAACCAGCAGCGGCTCGCCGGAGTGCTGACCAACATGACGAGCGGGGTCATTTTCATCTCCGAGCAGCGCAGAATCATGCTCGTCAACCCCGCCGTGGAAAAGCTGCTCGGCACAGCCGGGCACGAACTGGTAGGCAAGCTGCACATCGAGGCGGGCAAAAGCTTCGGCCTGTCCCAATACATCGACAGATGCCTGGACAAAAGCGAGAAGTTTCGCCAGGAGATCCACATTTACTATCCGCAGGAGCGCGTGCTCGACGTCAATTTTGCCCCGTACATCAACTTCAAAGGGGAGTCGCGAGGCGTCGTCGTCGTGCTGCACGATATCACGGACATTCGCCGTCTGGAAAAGATGCGCAGCGACTTTGTCGCCAACGTCTCGCACGAGCTGCGGACGCCGATCACCTCGATCAAAGGGTTTACGGAAACGCTGCTCGAAGGAGCGATGTACGACGAGGAAACGTGCCGCCATTTCCTGCAAATCATCGCGGATGAGAGCGAGCGGCTGTACCGGATGATCCGCGACATTTTGGACTTGTCCAAAATCGAGCAGAAGCGGATTCCCCTGCATCTCAGTCGTGTGCATGTCCAGGAGCTGATTCGCCAGGCCGCGGCGATCATGCACGAACAGGCGTTGAAAAAGCAACTGAAGGTGACGCTGCCGGACAGCCAGCCGGACCTTTGGCTGACGACCGACAAGGATTGTCTCCAGCAAATCGTCCTGAACCTTTTGACCAACGCGATCGCCTACACGCCAGAAGGGGGCGAAATCACAATCCGGACAGAAGCAGACGACGAGCACGTGACGATCCAGGTCGTCGATACGGGCATCGGCATTCCGGAAAAAGACCTCACGCGCATTTTCGAGCGCTTTTACCGTGTCGACAAGGCACGCAGCCGCGACTCCGGCGGAACGGGGCTGGGCCTTGCGATTGTCAAGCACCTCGTGGATAACCTGCACGGCCAGATCGGCGTAGAGAGTGTGGAAGGAAAAGGCACCACGTTTACGGTCACTTTGCCGTTTGGCTGAAAGATTTACACAAACAAAATAGTAGCTTTACCCGAGCCATACAATCCCCTTGTACTATTTGTCGTGTTAGACATAATGAAGGGGGACGAGAAACATGTCGCGGCACGTTTTCGAAGAGCAGCTGGATGGATTGCATCGCAAGCTCATGTCCATGGGCACATTGGTGGAAGAAGCCATTCATAAATCGATTAAAAGCTTGGTGGAACGGGATGTTCAACTGGCGGAACAGGTCATTGCCGCCGATCCGGTTATTAACGAGATGGAGCAGGAGATTCAGAGTGAATGCTTCCGTCTGATCGCTTTGCAGCAGCCGGTAGGGAGCGATCTGCGCCGTCTGGGGACCATGCTCAAGCTGGTGACGGACCTGGAGCGGATGGGCGATCATGCGGTCTCCATCGCCAAAACGACACGCCGCCTGATGGCTGAACCGTATATCAAGCCGCTGATTGACATCCCGTTGATGGCCGATCATGTCAAGGCGATGGTGCGAGACTGCCTGAATGCCTATATCGCCCGCAACAAGGAAGCGGCAGAAGAGATTGCCGCTCGCGACGATATCGTCGACAAGCTGTTTTCCACCATTTTCCGTGACGTGATTGAGGTGATGACCAAAAACGGAAGCGCGATTTCCCAAGGGACGCATCTCTTGCTGGTGGCGCAATATCTGGAGCGGATTGCCGATCACGTCACCAACATTTGCGAGTGGATCATCTACATGTCCACCGGCAAAATGACCGATCTGAACAAATAACCCCCCCCCCCCGGCGCGAGCAATGCCAGGGGGTACACGCCAAAAAGTCGCTGCGGGCCGTATCCAGCCTGCCGCGGCTTTTTCCTGTCATGACAGACGCCTATTTCCTCCTGGCTGCATACACTACAACGATTCAACCCCATTTTCAGCACAAGAAGTACGGGAGGGAATGGCATGGCAAAACAAGAACGCCACATATACGCCGCAGGCAATACGGCGCGAGGATACAAAACGTTTTTCGATTCGGTTCTGCAAGGGATGGAGCGCGTCTACATTCTGTCGGGAGTTGTGGAGGGGGTCACCTCCCCGCTCATCGAAGCCATTGGCAAGGAGATGTCGCGCAAGACAAATCAGGTGGAGTGGATTCACTCTCCGTTTGTGAACGGGCAATACGACGGCGTGATTTTTCACGAGTGGAAGGTCGCCATCATGGACGGCAGTTATCCCCGCTTGTGGAGACCGACGGCGCCGGGAGTCACGGACATCCAGGTCAATTTGCAATCGGCGGTGAACACGGATCAGCTCGCGCCTTACAAAAGACACATCGCGGCGTGGTACGAGGATATTTTCACCAAAAGCGAAGCGGCCTATCAGGCGTTCGGGGAGGCGCTCCGCATTCACGATGAGTGGGAAGCGCCCTACATCGACAACTTGAACCGCGAAGAAGCGAACCGGGTTACGGAAGAAGTCATCGCGCTGTTTTTCGGCGAGGAAAAGCTTGGCAAAAAAGCACGGGTGCGCAGGATGTACCTGGGAGCCGCCACGCCGCGAGGACCTGTCGATCACATCATGAAGCTGACAGATTCCTTGCAGAAGCGCTATTTCATCAAAGGCCGACCGGGATCAGGCAAGTCGACCATGCTGAAAAAGCTGGTAGTCGAAGCGGAAAATCGCGGCTTCGACGTAGAGGTGTACCACTGCGGGCTGGACCCGCACAGCCTCGATATGGTGATCGTGCCGGAAAAAGGGCTGGCTATTTTCGACAGCACCGCCCCGCACGAATACTTCCCCAGCAAGGAGACAGACGAAGTGATCGACATGTACAAGCGGGCCATCGCTTCCGGTACGGACGAGAAGTATGAGGAGGAGCTTGCGGACATCAAGGCTCGCTACACGCAAAAAATCAAGGAAGCGACAGCGTCCCTGCTCGCTGCCAAAGAACTGCGCGATCAAGTGAACAGCGTCTATGCCGAAGCCGCGGACCAGTCCAGGCTCAAAGCGGTCGCCCAGGCGATCATGAGCAGACTGGCGCGGATGGGATAAAGACACAGCGCGTGACCGCATGAAACCCGTTCGGCTGCTCATACTACAGGAAGGAGGTGAGCGGCCGGATGGGTTTTGCTTTGACTCTGGCGTTGCTTTTGCTAGCTAATCCTCTCGACCCGACCAACTTTTTGCACGTCGAGTTGGGAGACAAAACGGTAGCCATCCTGGACCGAGCGGATTATACCTTGCCTGTCGACGGGATCCCTGTCGTGGATGACGACCGTTTGCAAAAAGCGATAGACGAAATAGCCAAAAAAGCGTATGTAGCGCCGATCAACGCGACCATTAACGCGCACGGCGCCATCGTTCCGGAGAAAAAAGGCCGAAAGCTGGACGAGGCTGCTTTTTGGGTGCAGTTTTACCAGTATTACTACGGTCAGGGCGCTGCGACCTTGCAAGCCTCCTACCAGGAAGTGTATCCAAAGGTGGACAAGGCTCTCCTCAGCCAGGTCCGGAAAAAAGTAATCGGGCAATATGCCACGTACTTCAACTCACGGAACAAAAACCGCTCCCACAACATCCAGCTCGCTTCCCAGGCGATCAACAACTACGTCGTATTGCCGGGAGAAATCTTTTCCTTCAATAAAGTGGTCGGCCAGAGGACGAAGGAAAAAGGGTACCTGCAAGCGCCCATCATCGTCAGAGGGGAGCTGTCGGAAGGGATTGGGGGCGGGATTTGCCAAGTATCCTCGACCTTGTTCAATGCGGTAGATAAGGCAGGCTTGCACATCATGCAGCGTTATTCCCACAGCCGGAACGTCGCCTATGTGCCTCCTGGCCGGGATGCGACCGTGAGCTGGCACGGCCCGGACTTTGTCTTCCAGAACAAATACGCGTACCCGGTCATGATCCGGGCCATCGCCGGAAACGGGACCATGTACGTGACGGTGAATTCGTTTCCCGAGATCGAATACGAGCCGCGCCACGTGCCGAGCGTGCGCCAGAACACGCCGGAGGAAGGGCCAGCAAGTCCTCACGGCATCACGGAACCAACCTTGCCTTGAACAGAAAAGGCAGGTTGGTTTTTTGATGGACAGATGGGCAGCGGAGCGTCTCGCGAGCAGAGTCGCAGAGAGTCAGTTTCTAATTACCTAGTTAAAATTTAACCTAAAGAAATAGTTGCCACGGAATCAAAAAAGTCGTATAGTGTTTCCTGTGATAAAAATTTCGTGTCCGAAATATTAGGTAGGAAAGGAGTGCATCATGAACAAGCCTTTGCATATTCGGGAATTGCTGAAGCGTCTGAACAAGACGTTTGCGGCGATGGCTACGAAGGAGCTGAGCAAGTACGGCTTGACCGTTCCCCAGCTCATGGTCATCCGGCAAATTCATTGCGATCCCAAGACGATCGGCCAGCTAAGCAAAGCGCTCGATCTGTCGTACAGTACCGTTTCCGGCATCATTGATCGACTGGAGAGGGAGCAGTTGGTCGAGCGCGTGCGCGATGACAAGGATCGCCGCGTCGTCTGGATTCGGAAAACGGAGAAGATTACAGAGCTGTTTGCCAAGGTTGACTTTTTTTCAGAGGAATTTTACAAGCGTATTTTCCAAGGGTTTTCGGATGAAGACCTGGACGGCATTATTTACTCGATGGAAACGTTGATTGCGAAACTAGAAGAGAAAGAAAGCTGAGGAGAAACCATGAAGCGAAAACTGGTATTGTATGTCATTTTGCTCCTGTTTGTCGTAGGGGGCGGGGGCATCGGTTACTACTACTGGTATCAGGGCGAGCATTACGTAACGACACAAGATGCCAGAGTGGCAGGGGATATTTATCGGGTCATGCCCAAAATGACAGGCAAGCTGACTGCCCTCACTGTCAAAGAAGGCGATGCGGTCGTAGCCGATCAGATCGTCGGGCAACAAGACACCACCAACCTCGCGACCAACCTGTTGGAAAACAGCGTGCTGCGTTCTCCGATCACCGGTACGGTCATCAAAACCCAGGCGAAGGAAGGCGAGATTGTTTCCACGGGACAATCCGTTGCGCTCGTGATTGACGAGAGCAAGCTGTACATCTCCGCCAACCTGGAAGAAACCGAGATCGCGCGATTGAAACTGGGACAAAAGGTAGAAATTACGCTGGATGCTTACCCTGGGAAGCAGCTGACGGGCCATCTGATGGAGATTGGAAAAGCGACCAACTCCACGTTTTCCCTGATGCCAGCCGTAAACACAAGCGGGAACTTCACCAAGGTTACCCAGCGAATTCCGATCAAAATTGCCATTGACGACACAGCAGGTCTTCATTTGGCTGCCGGTTTGAATGCCGAGATCAAAGTGCAAGTGAAGGAGATGTAATTTGGCATGAAAAAAACAACCCCATGGAAATCGATTGCCGCTGTTATGATGGCGCTCTCGCTCATTACCGCAGGCTGTAGCGATACATCTTCCGCCTCGTCAGGAGAGGAAAGCCTCCCGGTTGTGAAGACGTGGAAAGTCACCTCCTCGCAATCCGGCCTCATGGCTAGCGGGAAAATTGCCGCTTCGGATGAGATTCAGGTCGTCTCCAAAGTATCCGGCAAAGTGGCGAGCGTCAACGTGAAGGAAGGCGCTGTCGTCAAGGCAGGCGATGTGCTGGTTACGCTGGAAGCGGCCGACTACCAGCAGCAGATCAACCAGGCGCAGGCGGCGATTGCCGGAGCCAACGCTAAGCTGCGCGACACAAAAGCAGGGGCGCGCAACGAGCAGCTCACCCAGCTGGAGAGTGTCGTCACGCAAGCACAGGCAGGTCTACGGGTGGCGGAGAGCAACTACAACCGGATGAAAGCTTTGTTTGATGCCGGAGCGCTGTCGCAGGCAGAATTGGAAAAAGCTTCGCTCGATTTGGAAAAGGCGCGGACAGGTCTGGAGCAGGCGCAGGCGCAGTACGATCTGGCGAAAGCAGGGCCGACTGCGGATACCATCGCTGCTCTGCAAGCGGAAGTAAGCCGTCTGAACTCCAGTCTGGAGCTGGCAAAAAGCAGCTATGACAACACGATTATCCGCGCGCCCATCAGCGGGATCGTCGCCAAGCGCCTGATTGATCCGGGCGAGATGGCGGTAGCAGGGTCGCCGCTTCTCGTGCTGGTGAACATGACGGACGTGAAGGTAGAGGCCAGCGTCTCGCAGGAGCAGATTAACCATGTCAAGGTAGGCTCGACTGTTGACGTCAAAGTAGGCAGTCTGGGCGGCAAGGTTCTGAAAGGAACCGTCGAGTTCGTCTCCCCGGTCTCTGACGCCAACAGCAGCTCGTTCCCGATCAAGGTCAAAGTAAACAACCAGGAAGGACTGCTTCGGGCCGGGATGGTAGCGGAGGTTGTGCTGCAAGGCCAGGCGAGCCAGGGCATCAAGGTGCCAAGCTCGGCCGTTCTGGCAAAAGAAAACAAGCATTACGTGTACACCGTGGACAACGATGTCGTTCATCAGGTAGAGGTCACGGTAGACGGCGCCAGCGGGGACTGGACGACAGTGACCCAAGGTGTGAAAGACAACGATCAGATTGTGCTGAATCCGACAGACAATTTGTCCGAGGGCACCAAGGTAATCGCAAACTAACGGGGGTGATGGCATGGCGGAAGCGGTGGCACAGCGGGAGGACAAAAGCGGCAGCGGCGGCATGTGGCTGTCCCTGGTCGCGATCCTCTCGGGAACCTTCGTTGCGATTTTGAATAACAGTTTGATTAACGTTGCCCTGCCCACCATGGTCAGCATTTTTGGCTCCACGACGGAGACCATGCAATGGGTTTTGACAGGCTACATGCTGGCAAACGCCGTCATGATTCCCATGAGCGGTTCGTTGTCGGCCAAATTCGGCTCGAAAAAAATATTCGTCCTGTCGCTTGCGGCCTTTACGGTTTCCTCCGTCCTGTGCGCACTCGCCTGGAGCGATTCTTCCCTGATCGCTTTTCGCGTCGTACAGGGTGTGAGTGGCGGGATGATTATGCCGATCGGGATGTCGATGATTTACATGATCGTTCCGCGGGAAAAGATCGGGATGGCGCTGGGGATTTTCGGGATCGCCTCGATGACGGCGCCCGCGCTGGGGCCGACTCTGGGCGGTTATCTCATCGAATTTTTAAGCTGGCAGTTTTTGTTTTTGATCGGCGTTCCGTTTGGCATTTTCGCGGTGATTATGAGTATGGTTTTGCTCAAGGAAACGCCGAAAAAGCCGGAGTTGAAGTTCGACTATCTCGGAGCTTTTCTGGCGATTGTCGGCTTCGGTACGCTCCTGCTCGCTTTCAGCAAAGGGCAGGCGGAGGGATGGACGTCGTTTTACATCGTCAGTCTGTTCTTCGTGGCGATCATGAGCCTGGCGCTGTTCGTCTGGGTGGAGCTGGGAAAAGAACAGCCGCTCCTGGATCTGCGGCTGTTGAAAATTCCGGTCTTTTCCATCAGTATCCTCACCTCCGGCTTCGTCATGATGGGGATGATGGGCGGGATTTTCCTCATGCCGATCTTCCTGCAAAACATCCAGGGAATGACGGCCATGGAGTCGGGGATCCTGCTGATGCCGCAATCCATCGCGATGGCGGTCATGATGCCGATTAGCGGAAAGCTGATGGACAAATACGGCATCGGCCCGATCGGACTGGTCGGGCTGACGATCATGACCGTTACGACTTATGAGTTGCACAATCTCGCGGCAGACAGCATGCACTCCTGGATGGACATGATTTTGACCATCCGTGGCGTCGGCATCGGGCTGTGCATGATGACGCTGTCCACAGTCGGGATGAACGCCGTGCCGCGCACGAGCGTAGGGGACGCTTCGCCGCTCTCCAACGTGCTGCGTCAGGTGATGAGCTCGTTTGCGATTGCGATTTTGACGGTAATCATGCAGGCGCGGCAAAATTTCCACATGGCGTCGATTGCCGACAATCTCAATACGGACATGGCGACGCAGTTTATCGGCGGCATTTCCGGCTTGTACGCGCAGGCAGGAGTAGATGCGGCCAGCGCCACAGGAGGGGCCAGCACGATCCTGTACGGGATGATGGCAAAAGAAGCGCTGGTGCAAGGTATCGGGGACACGTTCCTCGTCTCCGTGATTCCGATTGCGCTGTCGATTCCGCTTCTGTACTTCTTGCACAAGAAGCCGAAACCAAATCCACAGGCGCCCGGACAGCAAAAGACGGCTGCCTAAACGAAAAAGCGAAAGGGTCACTTCTGCAAGCCTCCGATCAGGCTGCGGGAGTGACCCTTTTTTCATTTTTTCAAGGGGGCGTGCAATCCCCTAAGACGAAACCTTCCACAGCCAGTACACGATCCTTCCGACGATATAGCCAAGCAATACCGTCCAGCCAATCTTCGCCCAGACATTCAAACCTTTCACAAATTCACGCAAGCTTTTTCGGGGTTGGGGGTGCTTGTTCACCTGGAGACACTCCTTTTGCTGGTTGGTTATAGCGAATAAACAAATAAATACCGCCGATGATAATCAGCCCGCCGACCCATTGCGGCACCGTCACGACTTCCCCCAGGATGAAGTAAGCCAAAATCGCCGTTCCGATCGGTTCCCCCAGAATGCCCATGGAAATCGTCGTCGTATTCAACCATTTGATAACCCAGTTAAAAATCGAGTGGCCGAGCAGCGTCGGAAACAGCGCGAGGCAGAAAAACCAGCCCCAATCCTGTGCAGGGTAACCGGCCAGCGGGTAGCCAAGAGCGAGATCGTACGCGACGAGGATCGCGCTCGTTGCCGTGTAGACGACCAGTGTGTAGGCAAAGGAAGACATGTGCTGACGAACGTACTGGCCGACCAGCCAGTAGCCGGTGACGGTCACGGCTCCCAGCAAGGCGAGCGCATCGCCGAACAGGGCCATGCCACCGACCTGAAAATCTCCCCAGCCGATGACGAAGCTGCCTGCGATGGCGAGCAATCCGCCCGAGAGTGCCAGAGGCCGCACGCGCTCCCCGAAAAAGAAATAACCGCCGATAAAGGCGAAGAGGGGCTGTAGCGTGACCAGTACCGTTGAACTGGCTACAGACGTGTAGTTCAACGACTCGAACCACAACAGAAAGTGGCTGGCCAAAAAGGCCCCCGACAATAGACAGAGTAGCCACACTTTTTTGTTCATTTTTCCGATCTCGGCGAGCGCCCCGCGATTCCAGAGCAAAAACGGAAGCGTCAGGACGACGGAAAAAACCAGCCGATACGTCGCGATAATCGGCGCAGGCGCACTGGACAGCTTGACGAAGATCGCGGACGAAGAAACGGCAATCACCCCGATGAGCAAGGCCACATACGGCGGAAACAGCGGCTTTTCCAATGGTTGATTCATGTCTACACCTTCTTCTCTCGGCTATCAGTCACGATGCTTTCTATTGTACCGTTCGCCTGAAAAATTCACAATGTTATGCGTACCCGCTAACCTGAAAGGTTTTTTTTCAATCAGGCAATCCTACAGGCATGAGATACTTACATTCGTTTTTTCGTATCGCCGTTTGGTTGCTCCTGCTCGTGTGCATGCCTGCCCGCACAGAAGCGATCCCGTTGACCCCTATCCACATTCTGATCGACGTCGGCCACGGAGGGGTGGACTCCGGCACCTCCTACGGCACCTTGCATGAAAAAGACATCAATCTGCAAATTGCCAAGCGTCTGTACGAGCAATTGACCAAGGCAGGGTACAGCGTGGCTTTGAACCGGTACGAGGATATCGCGCTGAGCGACGACAACCGTTGGCTGGGCAATCGCTCCCGGCATGTTCGCGACCTCGCCCAGCGCAAAAACCTGGCGAGGGAAATCGTCCCGCAAATGATGCTGAGTCTGCATGTGAATTGGTCGAACGATTCGCGTCGCCACGGTCCTGTCGTGCTGTACCAGAGCAATGAACAGAGCTTCATGCTCGCCGATTTGCTGCAAAGCTCGCTGAACCGACTGTCCGGCACAGATGACAGGCCGGTCAAGGGCAAGACGTACTACATGCTGCGTCACAGCTACTGCCCGTCCGTTATCGTGGAGATGGGGTTTATCAGCAACGCTTCTGATCGGGAAAGGCTGACTACTCCTGCGTCACAGGAAAAAATCGCTCAGGCCATCAGCGAAGGCGTGAGCGAATACGTGACGTTGACAGGAAATCTGAAAATGGAGACGTTCGCAGAAGAGAGTTGGTGGCAAGAGCCATGGATCCGACAGATCAATGGCCGACTGGATGAATAAGCTGTGAAATCGTGACAAATTCGGCCTCCTTCTGAATGCGCGGGATGTACTGGCGCAGAACGGAGGCTGTTTTTTTGCCTGGAGGTCCCACGTGCCCGATCGCGATGCAGAGCGGGTGGTTGCCGATCAGCTTGCAGATTTTCTCCATCTGTTTCGTGATGTGGGGGACAGAGTAGACGTCGTCGAGAAAAATCCGGTTTTCCGCGTACGGCACGCCCATCTCCGCCGCGATTTTGCCTGCTACGCTCTTCTCCGTCGTCTTGCTGTCCAGATAGATGAGGCCGCGCTTTTTGACGACACTCATGATAATGCGCATGATGCGCTCGTCAGCCGTCACCTTGGAGCCCATATGGTTGTTCATCCCGATGGCGTGGGGCACGTCGTCGATCGCTTTTTCGACCCGCTGGCGAATTTCTTCATCGGACAGATCGGTGGTAATCGCCCCTGGTCCGAGCCACGAGCGCTTGCCCTTCACCGGCTCCATCGGCATGTGGACGAACACGTCGTGCCCCTTTTGATGGGCAAGTTCGGCATCCTGCTTGGTGCTGGGCAGAAACGGCATGACCGCGACCGTCAGCGGCACGGGCAAATTCAGAATCTCCTCGGTCCCTGCCATGTTGTTGCCGAAGTCGTCGATGACAAAGGCGACCAGATGCTTCGGTTTTGGCTGCGCAACGGGAGTGGTATCGGTATCGCCTGCTGCGGCCGTCAGCGAAAAGAGGAAGAAGGAAAGGAGCAGGGGAAGAACCAGCAACAATCTTTTCAGGGAATTCATGGTATCGCCTTCCTTGTCCATTTTTTTCATAGTCTGTTCAACCGCGTCCTTGTTTACCCGCAGTATCTGTCGCTTGGCTTAGGCAATCGCCCTATGTTACGATAAAAAGATAGTAGTTTTGCCACGAGAGGGGTCGGATTCCTTGAGTCATTTTGTGTTGATTGACGGAAACAGCGTAGCCAACCGGGCGTTTTATGCGCTCCCTTTGCTGTCCACGTCAGCCGGACTGCATACGAACGCAGTTCTCGGTTTTACCACGATGCTGCTTCGCGTGTTGGAGGAAATGAAGCCCACGCATCTGCTGGTTGCGTTTGACGCGGGAAAAGTCGTCTTCCGCCACAGCGAATACGCCGATTACAAAGGCGGACGCAGCAAAACGCCGCCGGAGCTGTCCGAACAGTTTCCGCTGATTCGGGAGCTGCTCGACGCCTTCTCGATCAAGCGCTTTGAGCTGGAAGGCTACGAGGCGGATGACATTATCGGCACGTTGACCAAGCATGCGGATGCACAGGCTTGGAAAACGACCGTCATTACCGGGGACAAAGACATGCTCCAGCTCGTGTCCGATCACGTAACGGTCGCGTTGACCCGCAAAGGCGTCAGCGAAATCGAGCTGTACACCCCGCAGGAAATTCGGGACAAATACGGCCTTTCTCCGCTGCAAATTATTGATCTGAAGGGCTTGATGGGCGATTCGTCCGACAATATCCCGGGCGTGCCCGGCGTCGGCGAGAAAACGGCCCTGAAGCTATTGCACGAATACGGCTCTGTCGAGAAGGTGCTGGAAAACATCGACCGCATCTCCGGCAAGAAGCTGCAGGAAAACTTGCGCGAAAATGTGGACAAGGCCACCATGAGCAAGGCACTGGCGACGATTTTGCGCGAAGCTCCCGTCGAGCTGGACGTGCACGAGACAGCCTACGACGGCTACGACGGAGCACGGGTCAGCGACTTTTTCAAAAAGATGGAGTTCAAGTCGCTGCTCTCCAAAATCAAGGTGACGCAGCCCGCAGAAGGAAGCGGCGAGGGGACTTCGGCGAAGCCTTTTGCCTTTGAAGTCGTCACAGAGGAGAACGCGGACAAGTACGCAGACAAGCTGACCTCCCCGATGGCCCTGTACATCGAAATGGACGGAGAGAACTACCACCACGCCCCGATTCTTGGCTTCGGACTGGCAGCAGAGGACACGGTGCTTTTCGTGCCGTGGGATGTCGCGCGGGAGTGGAAGGCGTTCTGTGCGTGGCTGGCCGACCCTGCCAAGGAAAAGTGGGTATTTGACGGCAAGCGCGACACGGTAGGGCTGGCCTGGCATGAGCGGGAGGCAAACGGGATCAGCTTCGACGTTTACCTCGCGTCTTACCTGCTCAACGCTTCCGAGAGCAATCCGACGCTCGACAGCATCGCCTCCCAGTACGCCCAGGTGCGGGTGCTGTCTGACGAAGAGGTGTACGGAAAAGGGGCCAAGCGCCTCGTGCCGGAAATGGATGTGCTCAGCGAACATGTGGCGCACAAGGCCGCCGCGATTTGGCAGAGCGTGCCGGTGCTGCGCGAGCAGTTGGCGGCAAACGAAATGGTCGAGCTGCTCCGCGATCTCGAAGCGCCGCTCAGCATGGTGCTGGCGCGCATGGAAAAGCAAGGGGTCAAGGTCAACCGCGAGCGTCTCGCGCAGATGGGCCAGGAATTGGACAAAAAGCTGGCTGACTTGACGACGCAAATTTACGACCTGGCTGGCGGGCCGTTCAACATCAACTCGCCGAAGCAACTGGGGGACATTTTGTTCGACAAGCTGTCCCTGCCTGTCATCAAAAAGACGAAGACAGGTCCTTCGACCAGCGCAGACGTGCTGGAGAAGCTGGCTCCGTACCATCCGATTATCGACGCGATCCTGAACTTCCGTCAGCTCGGGAAGCTGCGTTCCACGTATATTGAAGGGCTGACGAAGGAAATTCATCCGCAGACGAGCAAGGTGCACACCTTGTACAACCAGGCCACGACGGCGACGGGACGATTGTCCAGCACGGAGCCCAACCTGCAAAACATCCCGATCCGCATGGAGGAGGGCCGCAAGATTCGCGAGGCGTTCATCCCGTCCGAGGACGGCTGGTACATGTTGGCCGCCGACTACTCGCAGATCGAGCTGCGGATTTTGGCCCATATTTCCGGCGATGAAAACTTGATCGACGCGTTCCGAAAAGGAATGGACATTCATACGCGCACCGCGATGGACGTATTCGGGGTGCGCGAGGACGAAGTGACGTCCTTGATGCGCCGCCAGGCCAAAGCGGTCAACTTCGGGATCGTGTACGGCATCAGCGACTACGGCTTGTCGCAAAACCTGAACATCACCCGCAAGGAAGCCGCTGCGTTTATCGAGCGCTATTTTGCCGTCTTCTCCGGCGTGAAGCGCTGGATGGAAGAGATTGTCCAGCAGGCCAAAGAGGACGGCTACGTGACGACACTCTTGCACCGCCGCCGCTATTTGCCGGATATTCGCAGCAGCAACTTCAACCTGCGGTCCTTCGCGGAGCGCACGGCCATGAACACGCCGATTCAAGGGACGGCTGCCGATATTATCAAACTGGCGATGATTCGTATGCAGGAGAGCCTGGAGCAAAAAGGGCTGTCCAGCCGGATGCTTTTGCAGGTGCACGATGAGCTTGTGTTTGAAGTGCCGGAAAGCGAGCTGGCGATCATGCGCAAGCTCGTGCCGGAAGTCATGGAGGGGGCGATTGCGCTCGACGTTCCGCTCAAAGTGGACGTCAGCGACGGGCGCAGCTGGTACGACGCCAAGTAGGCAGGCCGCCGAACACCAACAGGGAAAGGACAGACAGCGAGAGGAGGAGGCTTATGCCGGAGTTGCCAGAGGTTGAAACCGTGGTCCGCACATTGCGCAGCCTGGTGCTGGGGAAAACAATCGAACGGGTCAGTGTCCATCTGCCCCGGATCGTGCGCCGGCCGGATGATGTGGAAGCGTTCAAGGCCCAGCTTGCGGGTCAGACGATCCGGGAAATCGCGCGGCGGGCCAAGTTTATTCAATTTTTCATGGATCAGGATGTGCTCATCTCCCATCTGCGGATGGAAGGAAGGTACGGCCTGTATCAGGCAGACGAGCCTGTGGAGAAGCATACCCACGTCGTCTTTCACTTCACGGATCAGACCGAGCTGCGCTACCGGGACGTGCGCCAGTTCGGGACGATGGATCTTTTTCCCAAAGGACAGGAGACCGTTAGCGGACCGCTTGCCAAGCTGGGAGTAGAGCCGCTTTCGGAGGGATTTACTCCTGACGTTCTGCGCAAGCTGCTCGCCGGACGGACGACGAAAATAAAACCGCTTCTGTTGAACCAGGAATGTATGGTAGGACTGGGGAATATTTATGTGGACGAGTCACTGTTCCGGGCGGGCATTCACCCCGAGAGGCCGGCAGGCACATTGACCGGCCAAGAGGTTGACAGACTGCATGCGAGCATCGTCGCTACCTTGTCCGAAGCAGTCGAGCAAGGGGGCAGCTCGATCAAGTCTTACGTGAATGGCCAGGGCGAGATGGGGATGTTCCAGCAATCGCTCATGGTCTACGGGCGAAAAAATGAGCCTTGTGTCCGCTGCGGAGCGGAGATTGTCCGTTTTGTCGTGGGGGGCCGAGGAACCCACATTTGCCCCGTGTGCCAGAAAAAGTAAACCTTTTTTCCGAGGGAGGAGGATGGGCATGATCTTAGGATTGACGGGCGGGATTGCCACGGGCAAGAGCACAGTGGCCGGCATGCTGAGAGAGCGTGGAATCCCGGTCATTGACGCGGATCAGATCGCCAGAGAGGTCGTCGAGCCGGGAAAGCCGGCGTATGAAGCGATTGTGCGTCATTTCGGAAGAGATATCCTGTTGGAAGACGGTCACATTGATCGAAAAGGGCTTGGGGAGATCGTATTTTCAGACGAGTCCGAGCGTCAAAAGCTGAACGCCATCGTCCATCCCGAGGTACGGCGAGTGATGCGGGAGGAGGCGGAAGCAGCCGAAGCAAGCGGAGCTGACATCGTGTTCATGGACATTCCGCTGTTGTTTGAGAGCAAGCTACAGCATATGGTTGAAAAAATTGTGGTGGTCTACGCACCGTACGACATGCAGCTCGCGCGGATGATCGAACGGGACGAATTGGAAGAAGAGCAGGCGAAAAAACGGTTGCGCGCCCAGTTACCCATCGACCAGAAGAAGCGGGACGCCGACTTTTTGATCGACAACTCCCGTTCGCGCGAAGAGACGGAGCGACAGGTGGAAGCACTCCTCGCCGCAATCAGGTCGGAGCAGCGATCATGAGACCAGGCAAACGCGCAGCATTCATTCTGCTCGTCCTGATGAGCGTTTTTTTGCTGCAAGGCACGCCTATGGTCTGGAAATGGATGTACCCCATCAAGTATCAGCAGGAAATCGTGACAGCAGCAAGCAAATACAAGGTAGACCCTTATCTGATTTTGGCCGTGATCCGTTCCGAGAGTGGTTTTCAAACAGACCGCGTCTCGAAAAAGGGAGCCGTCGGCTTGATGCAGATCATGCCGGATACGGCGGAGTGGATCGTCGCCCAGGCGAAGTTCCGCCCGAAAGACGAGCAATACTTGTACGATCCCGTCATGAACATCGAGATCGGGACGTGGTACCTGAACTTTTTGCTGAACCGCTACGAGGGCGATCTCATCAAGGTCATCGCAGCCTACAACGCCGGGCCGGGCAAAGTGAACGGCTGGCTGGAAAGCGAACAGTGGAGCGGGCACCGCGAGACGATCGAAGATATCCCGTTCGGCGAAACGCGCCAATACGTACAGCGCGTTCTCTATTATCATGACCGTTACAAACGCATCTATGACTTCTCACTACAGTAAAAGCCGCTTCTCTTGCCGGAGAGCGGCTTTTTGTCTTGGGTTGGGCAGACTAAAGCAAGCCGAACCGAAATGAGGAGCAAAAAATCGTCCAAATATTTATTTTTCAGTAAAACACATTGATAATTGTGTTATACTTATTATAATGAAGGTAACGGATCAGTGTAACTTAATTGCGAAAGGGGTTTCTATTTATGACAATCAAAATTGGTATTAATGGTTTCGGCCGTATTGGGCGCATGGTATTCCGTCGCGCTATCCAGGACCCCAACATTGAAATTGTAGCGATCAACGCCAGCTATCCGGCGGAGACGCTTGCACACTTGCTGAAATACGATACCATTCATGGACGCCTGCCCAATAAAGTGGAAGTACAAGACAACAAAATCATCGTAGATGGCAAAGCGACAGTGGTTCTTTCCGACCGCGACCCGCTCAAGCTGCCTTGGGGCGAATTGGGTGTGGAAATCGTCGTGGAAGCGACTGGAAAATTCAAGGATCGGGAAGGCGCTGGCAAGCACCTGCAAAGCGGAGCGAAAAAAGTGGTCATCACGGCTCCGGCCAAGGGAGAAGACGCGACGATCGTCATGGGCGTAAACGAGTCCATCTACGACCATGCGAACCACCATATCGTGTCCAATGCTTCTTGCACGACCAACTGCCTGGCTCCGGTGGCAAAAGTGCTCCACGAAGCATTCGGCATCGAGCAAGGCTTGATGACAACCGTTCACTCGATCACAAACGATCAGGTCAACATCGACAACCCGCACAAAGACCTGCGCCGTGCGCGCGCGGCTGGCGAGTCCATCATCCCGACCACGACGGGCGCTGCTCGCGCGGTAGGCAAAGTATTGCCTGAACTGAACGGCAAACTGAACGGCTTTGCGCTGCGTGTCCCTACCCCGAACGTATCGGTAGTAGACCTGGTCATCAACACGAAAAAGCCTGTAACCGTAGAAGAAGTGAACCGCGTGCTGCGCGAAGCGAGCGAAGGCAGCATGAAAGGCTACCTCGAATTCTGCGACGAGCCGCTCGTGTCCAGCGACTTCAACGGCAACGACCACTCCTCGATTGTCGACGGTCTGTCCACGATGGTCATGGGAACCAACCAGGTGAAAGTGATCGCGTGGTACGACAACGAGTGGGGCTACTCCTGCCGCGTCGTAGACCTGGTGCGCCACGTTTCGGAAATGCACAACCAGCCAGCGGTCAAAGAAGCAACAGCAGCTGGCGTCAACTAAGCGGATGAAACAAAAACCCTTTGCCCGTCCAAGAGGCAAAGGGTTTTTTCAGGACGAAGTGGATTCGGTCAAGCCGCTGATGTTAAACAATTGATCGTCTTCGAAGCCGACGATAAACAGCTTGATGTTTTCTTTCAGGTCGAGATCATAGGGAGCGATGACATCGTTGCCGCGGCCGTCCTTGAGGACGCGGATCGTCGGCCGATGGGAATAGTCCGGATCTACGCGACTGACTACCCCTGTCTCGCCCGTATTGAGGACAACGCTGCTTCCGATCGGGAAAATCGCGATGTGTTTGATAAAGGCATTCACCAGATGATGCTCGAAAAGATGACCGCCCGAGCCGAGCAAGTATTCGACGGCATCCTGTGGCATGTACCGCCTGCGCCAAGGGCGGGGAGAAGTCAAGGAGTCATAAATATCGCAGAGGCCGACAATTTGGGCGAATTCATGAATCTGCTTCCCGACCAGGCCCTGAGGATAGCCGCTCCCGTTCAGCCGTTCGTGATGCTGCAAACAGATGTGGGCAGACAGCAAGGAAATATCATGCTGCTTGCGGAGCAGGTTAAAGCCGAGTGTCGTGTGCTGCTTCGCCAGTTCCTGTTCTTCTGCATTCCAGCGTTCTTTTTTCTGCAACAGCTCTTCCGGCAAACTCACCTTGCCGATATCGTGCAGCATGGCTCCGATGCCCAGATTCATCAGTTGGGTTCGATTGTAGCCGAGCGACATGCCGACTGCCGTCGCGAGCACAGCCACGTTGACCGAGTGATGGTACAGGGATGGAGAGTGGGAAGAGATCGTAGTCAGGTGACCGACCATCTGCTTGTTTTGCATCAGGTCGTCCAGAATGGAACTGAATGCCCGTTGAAAATGCAGGCCCATTTCTTTCAGGGAGATTTTGCGGGCGAGCTTGTTCGAGTTGGTGATCTGTTTGATCGTTTTTTCAATGACTTCTACTGCGACTTGTCTGGTCTGCGGACGAATGACGTCTTCCACCACAATGTCCTCCGTACGCGGATCATCAATGTAGACGGAGTCGACACCGGATCGCTGAAGTCCGGATATCAAGCGCTCGGTCAACTGCATCCCGACGCCAAGCAGCACTTTGCCATCTTCGGTGAAAACGGTACGGCCGAGTTTCATTCCCGGCTGGACTTGTCTTAACGAAACTAAACGCATTCCAATCCCTCCAACAGTACCCATATTGTACTCCATTCGACTTATGCTTTAAATAGGTACAAGGATTGACTTGACTTCTGACCGGAAGATGAGGGACACTGTAGACATGTATTGTCAATATTGGAGTTGATTCTGCCATGCGTTGTCCATTTTGTGAATACAATGGGACGAAAGTCCTGGATTCGCGTCCGTTTAATCATAACAAATCGATCCGGCGCCGGCGGGAGTGCGAATCGTGCGAGCGTCGCTTCACTACCTTTGAAATGGTCGAGGAAACGCCGCTTTTGATCGTGAAAAAGGACGGCACCCGCGAGGAGTTCAGTCGGGAAAAGGTGCTGCGCGGTCTGGTTCGCGCCTGCGAGAAGCGGCCTGTTCCTTTGGAACGGCTGGAAAATGTGGTGAACGACATCGAAAAAGAGTTGCGCAGCTGCGGTCAGGCGGAGATCCCGAGCAACGACGTCGGGGAAAAGGTCATGGAGCGTTTGTATCACGTCGACGAAGTCGCATACGTCCGTTTTGCCTCAGTTTATCGCCAATTCAAAGACATCAATGTATTCATGAAAGAGCTGGAGGAGCTTCTGGCGCAGGCGAGGGGCAGCCAGTCTTCGTTGCCAAATGAGTAAGAGATAGATTGCATATAGGACTCTCCTCAGGCTCTTGCGAAATTCGCCAGGGCTTCTTTGCTTTCCAGTTATTTTTCTACGCCCAACCGCTTGCCGTGCTATAATAATAGAATCGAATTTTGTCAGGAAGGAAAGAGTCTGATGCGCCGACTAGTCTGGAACGAATTGTTGCCAAAAGATCGCTATCTGGTGCGGCTGGCAAGACCTCTCAGCTTTTCGGAAATGGGGTTTGTCACGCAGTTGTACTTGCCGATCATTGGCGTCGAATCGTACGCCCTCTATCAAATGCTTGTCCACAGCGTGCAGGAAGCGAGCGGGGCCTCAGCGGAAGGAACCCATCGCAGTCTCATGCTCGCGTCTTCCTTGTCCCTGGATCGTTTGCTGGATGCGCGTGAACGTCTGGAGGCCATCGGACTTGTCGAAGTGCGCCGCCGGGAAAACCAGCAGCGCGATTACTACTACGAATATTTGCTCAAGCCCCCGCTTGCGCCCGGGGAGTTTTTCGATGATTACGTCCTCTCGCTGATGCTGCTCAACAAAATCGAAAACGTCCGCTATGCCCAACTGCGGCAGCAGTATGCCGATCCTTTGGGCAGCAAGCTGGCCGCCGAATATGCGCAGGTAGAAAACATCACCAAAGATTTCCATGAAGTATTCCAATCGTTGAAACCGTCGGAGCTGGAAGTGAAAAAAGGCTCCGAGCGCGATCGCTTTTTGAGCGAGATGGAGACAAGCTACCCGCAAGCCGCGCTGAAGTCCGGCTTCGAAGCCAAGGTGAACCACCCGTTGAGCGTGTCGTCTTTGCGCCTGTATTTGCCGGACAATGCCGATCCCGCCAAGGTGTTGGAAGGAAAAAGCATGGAGCTGTTGTTTTCGCTCTGCCATTTTTATCAGCTGGACAGCTGGGGGATGGGGCAGGAGCTGCGTGACTGGACGCTGTACAAGCCGGATCGGAGTCTGGACGGAGAGGTGCTTCGCAAGCGGCTCATGCAGCGTTATGCGGAAGACAAGCTGTATCGCAACGATTCGGCTGCTGCCACGCCGGATGACGACTGGGGGCCGGGCAGATTGCCTGAACCGGGCAGCGAGGCGTTTGTTCGGGCTTGCCGGCTGCTTTCCCCGCTTGCGCTTTTGGAAAAGGTCGTGGGCGGCCGCGTGAGCAAGGTGTACCTGGAGCGAGCCGAGAGCCTGGTGTTTGCAGACGGACTGCCGCCGGAGGTCGTGAATGCGCTGCTTTTGCACACGCTGGCCAGCAAGCAGATGGAGCTGCCGAAAGCGTACATGGAGACGATTCGCGACAGCTGGAAGGCCAAGCGGATTGCCACGGTAGATGAAGCGGTAAGGCAAATCGTGGAGCGCTCCGAGCAGCGGGCGCAATCGATGGAAAAAGCCAAGGCGGCGAAGAAGGAAGCGGCTCCGATCAGACGAAACGGCCGGGCGATTTTGCAGGACAAGCTGCCCGCTTCGGTAGAGTGGCAGCTGTCGCAGGAAAAGGCGGCGCCGGACGCTTCGAAGGGACAGTCCATTCAGGATTTTCCGGAATTGCAGAAGCGGCTGGAAGCCTTGCGGAAACGAAAGTAAGGGGGAGTGAGGGAAAATGGAATCTATCCGCGAGTTCATGCAGGAGCTGGCCAAGCGAACGCCGCGTCACCTGCTGACGCCCGACCAGCAATTGGATAAAATGTTCCGTTCGTCGGCGTATTTGAAAGCTTTTCAGGCGGAGCACCCGGCATTGACCCGAGACGATTACCTTCGCTCGCTCTCCAGTATCTATACAGCAGTCAAGGAGCAGTATTGGTGCGAGCGTTGTCCCGGGCTTGGCGAGTGCCCGAATCTGGTTCGGGGCCACAGCACCCGGCTGGAGGTGGCTCATGGCAACATCGTCAGCGCGATTGCGCCCTGTCCCAAGCAACTGGCGCACGAGGAAGAGGTGCGCCGCCGCCGTCTGATGCGCAGCTATTATGTGTCGGAAGAGACGATGAACGCCAGCTTTGAAGGAATGGTCATCGACGCAGACAATATGGCTTCGGTGGAGGCGGCGATCCGTTTTTGTGAAAAGGTAGGCACAGGCGAGCGGGTCAAGGGTCTGTATTTCCACGGTCCGTTTGGCGTCGGGAAAAGCTACATCATGGGCGCGATTGGCCGCGAGCTGTCCGAGCGCAATGTCGCTTCGCTGCTCGTCTACGTGCCTGATTTCATCCGCGAGATGAAGGATTCGATCTCGGACCAGTCGTACGCCGGGAAGCTGGAGCTGCTCAAGGAAGTGCCCGTCCTGATTCTCGACGATATCGGAGCGGAAAACCTGACGCCGTGGGTACGAGACGAGATATTGGGCGTCATCTTGAACCAGCGGGCGAATAACCATTTGCCGACGCTGTTTACCTCGAACTACTCGCTGGAGGAATTGCAGGAGCATTTGTCCATCTCAAACGGCAACCGGATTGAGCAGACAAAGGCGGCGCGGATCATGGAGCGGATTCGCCACTTCGTGGATGTCTACGAAATTCGCCGCCAGAACCATCGAGCGAGCAACTAGCGAGACGAGGCGGGAGACCTCCCAGTAGGTGAGCGCGAGCACCTCTCTGCCCCGATGGTACGGCCCGAACAGGACATCGGAATGGACGCCGACCGCAGAGGCGTTCCACCCGAGTGATTCGGCCATGGTCATCGCGCGAGCCAAATGGTAGTCGTGGCTGATAATCAACACATGCTGCATACGATAGTCATCGAAAACCTGCTGACTGTACAGCAGGTTTTCGTATGTACTGGTGGACTGGTTCTCCAGGAGAATCCGCTCCGCCGGGATGCCGTGCGCGACCAGATAGTCCCGGCTGACCTCTGCCTCTGTCTTCGTTTTTCCTTCGCCCAGCCCGCCTGTGACGAGCAAGGTAGACACATAGCCATCCTGATACAGACGAACGGCTTGCTCCAGACGCTCGCGCAGTCCGGGACTTGGGCCTTCTCCCCACACGGCAGCGCCTAGGACCATGCCGACGTCGGCGTGGCGAGGCGCGGCCTGCTCGGCCATTTGTGCTATTCGCTGCCATTGATAGCTGAACCAGATTCCGCCGAGCAGCATGACGACAAGAAGCGCTCGCCTGCCTTTTCGCGAAAACATGTTTCGTATTTGGGGTCTGCGTTTTTCCATGCTTTTGTTGCTCCTTCGTATCTGTTTTTGGCGATCTTTCTCTTGAGTATGACGTTGGACCAAGGATCTAGTTACAGGCTACTGCCCATGCCCGCTCTCCCTGACGGGTAAAAGATTTTGCGCAAATGCCGATATAGTAAGGGTGAGATCATTTCCAAAAACAGCAAATGTCATACGGGAGAAGGAGGCTGACCATGTTCTGGAAAAAAACGATGCTCTTGTTTCTGGCCTTTCTGCTGCTGGCAGGAACGGGGAGTGCCGGGGTCGGATTGGCGGCGGAAGTCATCAACCGCCTGGTCCTGACCAAAAACGAGATCACGCTGGAGTTGGGGGATACCGTATCTGTAGGGGCGACGGCCATCTATGAGAGCGGGAAAACGGAAGAGGTTACGGTCAAGACCAATTGGCAAAGCCCGGACCAGGGCAAGGTGATTCACGTCTACTCGGGACAAATCACAGCCAAGGCTGTCGGCAACGCCGTCGTCACTGCGGAATATATGGGCAAGACAGCTATCGTCAATGTAACCGTCACGAAAAAAGTAAAGGCGCTCGTGCTGAATCAGCAGGCAGTCAGCACGCGAATCGGAGAAGAGAAAACGGTTGAGCTGACGGCTTACTACAGCGAAGGCGAGCCGGAAAACGTGACGGAAAAAGCTGACTGGTCGATCGACAACCCGGCCATTGCCACCGTCATTAATGGCAAGATCAGAGGGGTAAGTTCCGGTACGGCTACCGTCACCGCCAAGTACGGCAGCCAGACGACGAGCGTGCAGGTTCGTGTGGAAATCGCGCACCGCCTCATTCCGAGCAAAACACAAGTGTCCTTGCTTCTGGGCAACCCAGCCACAAGCTCGGAAACGATCAAGCTGCTCGCCGTCTTCCCGGACGGTACGCCGGAGGATAACGACGTAGCAGCCAAAGCCGAATGGTCGTCGGACAACCCGGCCGTAGCCGATGCGCTGAAAGGAACGATCACGGCATACAGCCCGGGCTCGGCTACGATTACAGCCAAATACGGCACCAAGACGGCCACCATCAAAGTGGATGTCGACAATACGCAACGTCTGACAGCGACTCCGCAGAGCGTATTTTTGAAGGTGGGCGAAAACAAGCCGGTCAAGCTGGAAGCCACCTACGCCACCTCGCCTGTGCCAGTAGATGTCCATGACAAGGCAGAGTGGTCCTCCAATCGGGAAGACGTGGCGTACTACAACAACGGAACCATTTATGCTGTCGCTTCAGGCGAAGCCATCATCACGGCGAAATACAGCAACAAAACGGTGCAAATCCTGGTAGATGTAGAGGTGCCCCGCTCGCTGGACATCATCCCGTCCTACCTGACGATGGCAAGCGGCAAAACCGTGGAAATCGGACAGGTGCCAAATGGCAACAATGTCATCGTGAAAGCCTTTTTTGCCGATGGACAAAGCGAGAACATCACCGACAAGCTCGAATGGACCTCGGATCATCCGGATATTGTGTTCGCCAGCGGGAAAACCCTATCTGCCTTCAAAGCAGGGACAGCGACCTTGACCGCGAAGTACGGCGGCAAGACAGCTACGCTGGTCGTGGATGTGGATGTCCCGCAAAGCCTGACCGCCAACCCGGCCAAAGTCGCGATTCAGGTCGGAGATGTCAAGCAAGTGGCGGTCACCGCAACTTTCCCTGACGGAACAAGCGAAGATGTGACCCAAAAAGTTACCTGGACGTCCAGCGTGCCGGCAGTTGCCACTGTGCGCCAGGGACTGGTAACAGGAATATCCACCGGAGCTGCGACGATCACGGCAACGTTTGGGACGCGCTCGATCAACATTCCGGTATCCATCGGTGTACTGCAATCGCTTGCCGTAGACAAAAAGTCGCTGGTTCTTGGCAAAGGCAACAGCCAGGAAGTCAAGCTGACCGCCACCTACGCGGACGGCACAGTCAAAGACAACATCAATGACCAGGCGACATGGACGACCTCCTCCGGTGCGGTAGCCGAAGTGAACGCGGGCAAAATTACCGCTGTCGGCTCGGGAAAAGCAACGATTACAGGGACGTTTGAAGGCAAGAGCGTGACGGTTGCCGTAGAGGTCGATCAGGCGCAAACCTTGACCGTCAACCCGCGTCTGGTCATCATGAACGTCAATGACTCGACGGCAGTTGAAGTGAACGCGACAGACAGCTCGGGCGCAACTGTTGACGTTTCCAAAACCGCAGAATGGACCTCGTCCAACCAGAAGGTAGCCGACGTGGAAAACGGCAAAGTACGTGGTCTTGCCAACGGTCGCGCCACGATCACCTTCAAGTACGGCGGCAAGTCTGTCACCCTCCCGGTGGAAGTGGGAATCGTCACCAAGCTGGAGGCGGACAAGCGCTTCGTCAGCCTGAAGTCGAATGGCGCCAGCGTCCAAATCAAACTGACCGCCACCTTGTCGGACGGACGCACCATGGACGTCACCAGCCTTGCTGACTGGAAGACGAGCAATTACAAGGTTGCCGACGTCTCCAAAGGCTTGGTCAAAGGGCTCGCCTACGGAAAGTCCACGATTACAGCCAAATACAACGACAAGAGCGTCTCCGTCCCTGTCGATGTAGACACGCTGAAATACTTGAAAACAGACGTCGTCCAGGTCATCATGAACAAGGGCGAAACGAAGCAAGTCAACGCCATTGCCACCTACATGGACGGCTCGGAGGCAAACGTCACGAAGCCAGCCCTGTGGACTACTTCGCGCCTGCTGGTCGCAGATGTGAAGGACGGGATTATCAAGGCGACAGGCTCGGGCAAAGCGACGATCTACGTCAGCTACGGCGGCAAGAAAACGCCGATTGTGGTGACGGTGCGGTAGGCATGTGGTGGAACGGATTTTATTTCATCTAATTTGTAATTCCAGAAGGGGTGTCTCTATGGTTGGATTTTCGATCAGGGGGGCGCCTCTTTTCATCGCTTCCATATAGATAACATTTCGGTTTCCTCACACAACAATCGTATAAAGCGAGTTTTGATTGATCGTTTTCGAGAACCTCTTCTTCTAGCTTTTGATAGCGATCATTTTCTATCGCCATTTGATAGTTTGAGCTGCGGTTGGGAATGCTTTTTCGTTAGGTTTTTTCATGAAGAACGTAACTTTTTTCGTTTTTTTTGCTTGCGCGGTAATGGAGAGGTATGCTATACTGAAATCACTGAGGCGGTAACTCGCTGATGCATACATAATGGGGCATTAGCTCAGCTGGGAGAGCGCTACACTGGCAGTGTAGAGGTCAGCGGTTCGATCCCGCTATGCTCCACCATAAAAAGGCCTTGAAACGCTTGGATTTCCGAGCGTTTTTTGTTTTTCTGAGAAGAAATAGACTCTCTTGTGTCGAGCTGTGGTCACACAGTTGGTCACACTGGGTAATTTTCAGAGGTTTTTTGCTCTGTATAAGGGTAACTATCGACCAATCAGAAATAGATAATTCTCGATCTAAAAAAACTCGCTCAGTCCATTAGCAGGTGACTGAGCGAGTTTTCATGTCATTATCCAAACAACATATTGCCAAATTGTTTAGCGGTCTCTTTATGAACGGTTGGCAAAACGTGGGTATACGTATCAAGAGTGACTCTTATATCGCTATGCCCAAGGATTTCTTTTACGACTTTTGGATTTACTCCTTGTGTGAGTAACAATGTGGCAACAGTATGACGTAGCCCGTGGAATTTTATCTTAGGCACCTTTGCTTTTTTCATTAGTTTATAAAAGTCGCGGAGCAAGTTTCGGGGATTGATAGGGGTTCCCGTCTTAGTGCAAACGACAAGGTCGTAATCTTGGTAGCTTGATCCGGCAGCAAGCTTTTCTTTTGCTACCTTCTTCTTGTGGGCTTTGAGTTCCGCAATTGTTTTTTCGGCAAGTGTAATGGTTCGAGTGCTTGATTTTGTTTTGGTTTCTTTGGAGAAATTCTTTCCGTCATGGCTCAATGTTTGACGAACTTGAAGGGTTCCATTCTCTAAATCTATATCCTTCCATCTGAGGCCGAGTATTTCTCCTTGCCTCATTCCTGTTGTCAGGGCGAGAAGATAGGCCACGAATAAATTGCTACCCTCAGCCACTTTGAGGAAACGGGTGGTTTCTTCTAAATTCCAGACAAGCATTTCCTTTCGAGGAACCTTGGGACTCTCTACATCTGCTGCTGGACTATAAGAAATATACTTTCGCTTAACGGCCATCTTCAAAGAATTCTTTACGATCTTATGAATATCTAAAATAGTGGTCTCAGATAATCCTTTTTCTTTTGCCAAGTAAGCGTAGAATTTTTCGATCATCTGTGGTGTGATTTTTCCGAGTTCTACCTTATGAAAATAAGCGGCGATGTGTTTCTGGACGTTGTGTCTATAGGTAGCAAGTGTAACTGGCTTTAGCTTTAAAGCTTTGCTATCCAGCCATTCACCTACTAAAAATTCACTGTATCCCAGTTTGGTATTTTTGATATAGGTATTCTCATCTACTTGTTGTAGAATTTTTCGCATTTCTCTCATAGCTTCTTTTTCGGTACGAAATCCCCGGCGCTTGATTTGTCGTCTTTTACCAAATTCATCTTTTCCTGCGCTGACGACAAACCAGTATGTACCTGTTTTCTCATCTTTTTTAACTTTCATTTGCATATAACCTCCATTTGGATTGTCATTCAGTAAACAAAAATAAGCAGGAGCAAATTGCCCCTGCCGATTAAAAAGTTGTTATTTAGTTAATAGTTTTTTACGAGACACACAGTCCGACCAAAATAAGCTGCGACATTAGCACCGCAGCTTATTTTAAGAGTTTCTTAATCAGCTAAATCCCTATAGCACTCCAGATTCATTTCAGTTCGTTTGAGAATAAAATCTATTACTGCTCTCTTGGGTATCCGATAGCCCTTCATCTTAATTGATTTTATTTGTCCGCTCCGCAGTAGCTCGTATACTTTTGATCGCCCTATATTGAGGGCTTCCATAACATCCTCCACTGACATGATGTCATCGTATTGAGCAAACATAGTCTCATCCTTTCTTTCTGATCTATCCTTCGGTTTGAAAATAGATGCTTCCAGTTTTGTAGAGGTCGGTTACGATATTGTTCAATGCAAGTTAGATTAAATTGAATTTCGTTGGTTGAATTCGGATGAAGTTGAATGTGGTTTCGAACAACAGTGAAATACAGGCTATAACGAAGATCAATTATCATGAAATCATCCAGAGGGATATGGTAAAATAGTGCTGCTAGACGAGCCGGTTCATTTTTTATTTATACCTTAACAATGCTGAAATGGTGTTGTCAGCAAATTTTTCACTCCAACGACTTGCATAAGAATTATCAAATTGCAGTCCTATAGAAGAGCCTACAATGTTGAGGTTTCTATCCAACTACCCTACTACCTTGTTACCCAATAGTCCAAATGATTACAGACGGAGAATGCCAAATGTTCAAAGGAAAAAAGTTGTTTAAGGACTCTTATCGCTTAAACAGAGACTCTTATCAAATTCAAGATATTGAGAAGATAAGAGAGTATTTTAATCAAGCCTTCAAGGATAACAACGTTGATATTTTTGTAGATGATGATTTTACGGTTATCGATGAAGAGGGGTATTATGCAAACTCTAATCCTCTTCTTAACAAATACTTTTTCTTTCCAAGCCATAAGCTCTATTTATTTGACGGTTCCAAAAAGCATGAAATAGGAGTTAGAATATGCTTTGTTAAAGAGGGTCGGCGTGGAATCAAATGCCACGTATTTGATATTACGAGTGAGCAATATCAAAGCATTAGTAGATGGTCTAAAGCACAAGAATTTTTTGATAAGAACCTCATTAGTGATAAGTTTAAAAATATGTATTCCTCATACATGTCAGTTTGTAACAAGTTAGTGGATCAATTAAAGACGAAGCCGTGTATCGTATATACAACTCAGAGCGGATGGGTAGAGGGAGGCCGAAACTGGTTCTATGTTCCGCTTTCCGCGTGTGATGAAGATGACTTGTTATACAGTAAGTCATTGAAATCGAAGTATAGGATGAATCCATCTACACATTTGACAAAACAAGAAGCCTTCCAGCAAACTTGGAGTATGCTGGATATTGCTGACAAGAAAATAACATTACCTCTTCTGTCCTACACCTTTCTATCACTGATTACAAGCTTGATGAACTACAGTCCAGATAAATTTCCAAAGTTTATCGTCTGTATTTGTGGAAGTAACAAGCAACTTGATCGGCAAGGTTTTGCTAACTTTTTTTGTAACTTGTATGACAGAAAAATGAATATTTTCAGCTTGAACTCGCTATATCATATAAACTCAGACATAGATAAGAAGATGCTTGAGGAAAAATTTTCCGAAATTAGGGATGGAATTCTGATACTTAACGCAGGTTCCCGACTGAAACTTATCGATAAGTCCATTCGAGGGATGCGAGACTTCGATGCGGATAACATGTTGTTAATCCTAAATGAAAAGAAGCTAGATAAAGAGTTTGTATTAAATCTTGACATAAGTGACTTAGACATTAATTCCAGACATTTAGAGCATTTGCGGCAAACCCCCGATATCCTAGCATCCTCTATCTTACATGCAACTGAATTCTTCCGAAGAGTGTTTCAACTCGAAGACACTTCTAATAAAAAGAAAGTCGAGAAGCATCTACGCAAACGGTACAAGCACTTTCGAAAGCTTCTTGAGAGGGACGATATTCAGCAAGTAGAAGATAAATTACACATTTATTCATGCTTGCTTATTGGCCTTGATCTTTTACTTAACCTAGTAAAAAATGATTTGCTCGTGTTTAGTGACAAAATAGGTGAAGAAAAAGTACAGGCATATATGAACGAAGCCGTGCAGCTTTTCCAACAAGAGTGTAAGATTGAAGATACATCTAATATGAGCGATAGTAAAATGACAACCGAGAATAACGAACAGCCAATTAAAGATGAACATATTGTTTTTCTTAAAAAACTGTTTGAAGTGTTGCCAACGCCAATGCCACGTTTTCAAGATAAAAACAACAATCCTGATATATTTGCATGGACAGATAAAAAGGACGAAAATATTATTTGGATTAAGAATTCAGTTTTTCAAACGATACTTTTATCAATCTGCAGCAAGTTTGAAGAACTGGATGAAGATGAGCGAAGATCGACCATTACTAAATATAAGACCAGGATTTACGAAAAGTTACGTTCCAATGAAATTTCCGTTATCTTGCCCAAGAATGATGACCCACAAAATAGTACTATTAAAATTGGGACTACTGAAAAACACGATTACACAGGGAATAGAGCTATCGGGACGCGCAAACCGTGTTCAGTTTTCAAAATGGACAGGCGAAGGGCAGAAGATTACCTTAACTCTTTAAATAATTGAACAGTTCACTGTCAGGAGGCGTATAGACAAGCGAAAAGATGTCAAAATCTACTGGACCTTGTTAGTTCCATGGCTTGATTGAAGTACTATCTACAAACAAAATTCGAGTCTCATACTAGAAAACTGCACGGTCAGCACTTAATTGTCATTCCGTGTAGTTTTTTATTTGCCAAGTAACAGTACCTCGACTTAAATAATACTCCCCCTCCGCTGGCAGAGTCTGACGTTGCCTGCTGGTAGCGGTACTTGGGAGCTATAGCGAGGTGTGGGGCGTGATTGACATGATGTACATTACCTGTCAATTATCTGTCACTGAGCATAAAACGTGCAGAGAAAGATTGGGTCAATTCTTGGATAAGAACTTCCATTCACATAAGCTGCGCAAAGATCGATATGATAAAACTGCTCTAGTGACGAATGGGTTGGCGAAATGGGGCTTTCAAGAAATCCGATTACGGAAGGGGTGTTGGGGGATTACGATGGAGATACGCTTTCGCCCGCAGTTGCTGATAAACCAGCAAGGGTATTATAAATTGACAACCATTCGGCAATTTGAACAGGTAAGCATTCAATTTAATTATTTGTTGCTTGATCTTCTATCATTACCAGTCCCCGATTTTTTTGCTTGGACTGCCAAGAGAGTTGAGGCTGCAGTTGATCTGGTAGTAGACGAGCAGCTGATCCCGAAATATATTGTTCTTTTCAAAAAAGGATATATCCCCGAGTATTTTTGGAGAGAAAAACAGACACGAAAGTATTGGGACTCAGAGACAAATGTTTATTTAATGTCCGCTAACAAAACCGTTAACTGGTATGATCGGTACGCGACTTTGCAGGATAAAGCCAAAAAATCGAACAAGCAATATGTGGACTACTCTGAGACAAAGGGAATTCTACGTTTTGAGACTCAGGTTAGAGACAATATGAAATCAGTGATGGAAACGCTGAATCAGACATATCTAAAGCAAGAAATTATGAAGTTTTATAATTTAATTGTAGGCAAGGGTGACTATTATTCCTTGAACAAAGCACTCTCCATTGTACGTCAAAAAACCCCGAATCAGACAAAGCGTATGGCGCTTGAGCGACTGCTACAGCTTCTTGATAAATGCGGAAGTATTCATGCTGCAAAGGAGTTCTTCCTTGAAGGGCAAAACGCTGACAAAGCTGCAGACAAATTTAGCAAACGGATTAATCAGCTACGTAAGTTAGGTATAAATCCTGTGCTGTTGCCTCCTGAATGGGGAATAGAGTCACTAGAGAATCTATACGACAAGATCAATGCCGCAGCTGATAAAGAGGGAACGGAGCTAAGAACTTCAGGGAATTGGGAGTGATTACTGTGTCTGTTTAAAACAACAGAAGGAGCTATTCTCCCCTTCTGTTGTTTTACTACCTCTGTACTTCTGAGCTATGAAGCCTTTTTCCAATCCCATTTACGCCACTTAACCGCTTCCCCGTGCTCTTGACGTACTAAGTCTTTCAACATCCACAAAAAGTTATTGGAATTATCAAAATCACCCGTTAAGCAACCCGCACAAAATTGATGGCAATTATCCAGCAGCACATTGTAGTTTCTAATCGATTCTAACTTGTCATATGCGCGAGCTACTGCCATAGGGAATCCGATGGACCAGTCTCTATCAGAATAGCAAGGAACATAGATTTCATGGTTAAACGTAGTGATATGGTTTGTGAATTCTTCTAATGAGACTAATTCGACTACCCCTTGTCCGTTCAAATGAATGATAGAATTCTGACCAACGAAAATACCTGAGTGTTCAGCAATACCAAAGCCTAATTCAGTGTACACCACAGAACCGTATGACGGTGCTATGTTCTTAGTCGCTCCCCAAAACATAGCAAGACCTCCTTTAGAAATTAGGAATTGCGCAATGTTATTGCTTGATTTTGATTTCCATATACACGATTTTATTGTCAGTATTGTTGACTGTAAGATTTACAATAGCTGGTCTCTGGCTGCCAGCAAAGCTGTAACTATATTGAGTTGTATTCTTGACTCCTTCATTTCTATGTAGGGGCTTTCCAAGGAGTTGAGTTGCCTTGTCTAAGCTGTCGTTAATTCGAATCCCTTGAATGTTATAAATGCGGTTTGTAGGGATAATTTGCTTTACGCTATTACTTTGATTGTCGACAGCCAGTTCAAAGCCTTCTAAGGAGTACAATGTTTCACCCTGGGATGTGTTTTTGTCTTTAACCTCGAATAATTTCTGTAGTTCTTCTTCTGAGGCGATTAATCCTAACAACTTGGAAAGATCAAGACTCTGAGAATGCAGACTTTCATCATACGCAACGAAGTCGATGCTGGATATTTGTTCAGTGTTGAAATCAGTAGAAAACAGTAAAAGGAAGTCTTCTTTCGTCAAATACATGGCATTTTTCTTTCCATCTTTGACTGTACTCAAATCTGGCTTACCTAGTCGGGCTACATTTTCATCATAGGACGAACCGATAGTAACATCAAAGATTTTATAGGTATCTGATGTAGTGGCTTTTATCATGTCCTTCTGCAAGGAAATTTCCAGTACGCCTTTTTCGTTCCCTCTCACCAAAAATCCAGCATCATATCCAAAAATGTAGCCGTCTGCATCTTCGCGAACAATTTCAGATGGTTTTCCGAACTTCTCGATAATCTGTTGTTTACTCATTTCAGTCATTTTAGTTAACTCGTAGGCCGTAGATTCGCCACCGGATGATAAAATTCCAACGAGTAAAAAGAAAGCAAATAATGACAAAAGCCAGAACCACCAACGTTTTAAGAGCGGCTTTTTTCTTGGTCTTCCAATTGATTGACTGATTTCTTGCATGGACATGTGTGAAAATTCTCCTTTTCAATATGAGTGGTATTTGTTTTCAAACTTTTTCCCTGATGAGTAACGACGATGTTCGTATTATCTATGAGCACTTCAAGGAGGCACTGCTTGATGTCGTTAGGGGTTAGAAAAGCTAGTGGTTGATACCCCCGGCAATGTTGGGTCATCCCTCCTCTCGTTGATTCGTATGAGGATAAAAGAGTGAGGAGAGAAATTCCAAGAGCGGATGAAATCTTTGCGAGTACCTTAATTGTAGGGTTCTTTTCTCCACGTTCGATTTGACCGATATAAGACGTATTTACGCCTGCATTCAAAGCAAGCTGCTCTTGGCTCATCCCGTTATTCAGCCGATGGAGTCGAATACTTTCCCCAATAGCTTCCATGTTTTCCATGCTTCTCACCCCTAGTAAAACGATAGACTTTCTTCAAAGCGCTCTCAATAGGATATAGTGAGGATGCCAGTGTCTATAGTCTCGAATTGATACGGAGTGTACTGATTTACCGGATAAAGGCGTTAGGGCACTGGGATTAGATATGCCCGTTTTCTTTAAGACTATAGAACCGGTTGCCGCCTATAATGACGTGATCCAGTACTTCTATGCCTATGATTTCGCCAGCTTCCCGAAGGCGTTTTGTCAAAATCAAGTCCTCCGTAGATGGGGTCGCATCTCCGCTCGGATGATTGTGGGCGCATATGAGAGAAGCGCTGCAACGTTTGATTGCAGCGCGGAAAACTTCTCTTGGATGGACGATAGCGGCATTTAGGGAGCCAATCGATACCGTTTCTTTACATATGAGCCGATTCTTCGTGTTTAAAAATAAGCAAATAAAATGTTCCTTAGTTTGATACCTCAATTCAGGCTCAAGGAAATCGAAAACATCTTTGGGAGTTTGAATGGAGACTTGATTGTGAACAGGGATAGTAAGAGCTTTTGCTAGGTTTAGCATTGCTATGAATTGCCGCGTTTTGCTTGGGCCGATACCTTTAATGGTCAGCAGTTGTTGCTCCGAGACGTCCATTAGCTCTGTTATAGTTGGGAATTGCTCAAATAGCTCTCGAATGACGTAACTGTCCGGTCTTTCTCTTAAAGACTCGGAAAGCAGTCTTTTTAATTCCTCTTTGCGGTATTCGTTCATTACATATCCTCCTGTTTTTTTAATTGATAGAAAAAGAAATGCCGAGCACTTGTGATTGTGTTCGGCATTCGCATGATTGACCGCTCGAAAGGCTACAATTGTACATAGGTATCAAGTTAATAATATATAATTTCTATCATTTAGTTTGCGATACTACAGTAAGATTCGACTAATTTTTCATAATCGAAGAAGGATAATGGTAGTATATGTCGAAGTCGGTTTTGTTTGCTTCTGATTTCTATTAGGAGGAATTAACATGGCCGAATACAAAAAAATAAATATAACCAATTTATTACTTAATCCAGTGAATCCTCGCCATAATGCAGTTGAACACCAGTCTGAGTCAATATATGCTATGGTACAAGACCAAAAGGATAAGCTTATTTATTTAGCTCGACATATCGTTGCAAATGGCCTTAATCCTACTGAATTTATTCTGGTAAAGCTTGAAGATGGAAAATGGATTGTACGGGAAGGGAATCGACGTATTACTGCTTTGAAATTGCTCAATGAACCATTACTAACTCCACCCGAATACCCTAAAATAAGGAAAACATTCCAAAAGCTTAGTGCCTTATTAGATAAGACCATTTTGCAAGAAATACCTTGTGTGGTTTTGGATAATGAAGATGAGATAAATGAATGGGTGAGATTAAAACATACAGGGCAAAATGAGGGAGCCGGAGCAGTTGGCTGGGATGGGCAGCAGACTAGTCGCTTTAAAGCATATGTTGAAGGGAAACCTGACATGCGGACGGTTTTCTTAGACTATCTTCTTAGCTTTTCAGGTTTACCAGATGAACTTCGTCAAAAATTATATAACATAAAAAAGACGAACTTTGATCGTCTGATGGGTGACCCTGATGTAAGAGAATTTCTAGGTTTAAAAGTTGAGGATAATACCTTAGTATTAGTTGATGGAGTGAATCGGTTTTTACAAATGGTATTGGATGATTTGGCTAATGATAATTTAAGTGTCGGTAAGATCTACTATAAATCCGATAGAGAAGCATATATTCAAGAGCTTATGGATAGAGCTTTAGAGGAAGATGCTAACAGTCCAGTAGAATCCAAGGATATGACAGAATTTATAACAAATACAGTGAATGAAGTCAAGACTGATGATAATTCATTTTTATTAAAACAAAAGAATGAATCTACTGATACTAATAAGAGTAAATCTGATGTGAACCTTCCAAGATCCGGAGAGAGCACGGATAGTAGCTCCTCTAGGGCGGAAAATATAGATGCCAGCAACACAAATAGAAAGGAATTGGCATCTAAAAAGCTAACAAAAGCTCGGAGTTATCCAATACATAGAAATACAGTAGTTGCAAGTATACATAAGCTTGCAATTGGTCAACCCCGCATATTAAAGATCTTTAATGAACTTAAATCGCTTAGTTTACAACAGTATCCAAATGCTGCTGCTGTTCTCTTTCGTACTTTTATTGAACTAAGCGCAGATCATTATTTAGAGCAAAATAAACTGATTCAAGGTAAAATAAGTGTAGAGAGCAGTCTAGGGGTAAAGATCGATGCTGTTTCCAAGCATATGCAGGAAAATGGAATTATGACTGAAAATCAATTACGAGCCATTCGACAAATGACCTCAAGTCCTACACAAAATCAATCAGTCAAGACGTTTCATGCGTATGTGCATAATAAAAATGTTACACCATCGGAAGCAGATTTAAAAACAGCATGGGACGATCTTTGGCCATTTATAGAAAAAATGTGGAGTTGATAAAAATGGAATTTACTTCACCGTTAAGGTATCCGGGGGGGAAAAGGAAATTAACCAATTTTGTAAAAGATGCAATTATTGAAAACAATGTATTGGGTGGGAAGTATGTTGAACCTTTTGCAGGAGGTGCAAGTGTTGCCTTATCTTTGTTATTCAACGAGTATGTTAATAAAATAATAATTAATGATATAGATAGGTCTATTTATTCCTTTTGGTATTCTGTGTTAAATCATACTGAAGAACTTTGTAGAAGAATTCGAGATACAGAAATTACAGTCGACGAGTGGAAGCGACAGAAAGTATATCAGCAAAATAAAGAGGTTGCAGATATTATTGATCTAGGCTTCTCGACTTTCTTTTTAAATCGAACGAATAGATCCGGTATTATAAAAGGCGGGATTATCGGTGGGAAAAATCAAGATAAAGATTGGAGAATGGATGTCCGATTTAATAAAGCTGACCTGATAAAACGGATTGAGAAAATTGCGCTCTATAAGCAGAGAATCGATTTGTATGGGCTAGACGCAATTATCCTGTTAAATGAGATTAGGGAAGAAATTGACGAACGTACACTAATCTATTTTGACCCGCCATACTATAATCAAGGAAGTGCATTATATGTTAACCATTACTCTAATGACGATCATTTAGAGTTAGCAAATCACATACAGGCTTTAGATTGCAAATGGATGTTAACATATGATTTCACACCACCAATACTTGAAATGTATGATGAGAGAGAAAAGAGACTATTATCATTAAAGTATACGGCTGCTAAAAAAGAAAAAGGCTACGAAATGTTGGCATTTAGCAATAATTTTATAGTGCCTAATAAATCTTATTCTTCTATAAGCATTGAGATGTTAGCATAACTTCGAAAGCAAACAAGAGCCATATTCAAGGGCTAAATTTATCTTGGAATTGCTTGGATCAAGATGACTGTGTTTACATCCATGATTCTTACGGCGAGAAGAATCCATTCATAAATCCTTACTACCGTAACAGATAAAGCTATCTTAATGGGAATTTCTCCATAAATTTTTCAATTGTGACGTCCACATATGTGAATGATCGCCAAAATGTTGACCACGTTGCTCAACATAAAGTTACCCGCCTGACAGATTGAACACATCATTTTCACATATATTTGCAAACATCTTGCAGAGCCGAGGCTCGTCAAGGGCTTGCATAGCAAGGGGGGTGTTTACCCTTTATCCTTGTCGAGCCTTGGTGCAGGAAATAAAATGCTAGTTTGTGTGAAATGAAGCATCGTTGGTGGTCAACTCGATAATGAGCGTATGCCTAAAAAATGGTCAACTTGATTAGAATTCAGATGATAATTAGAGGCTGCTGAACGGTTTTCAAACCACAAAAATGTTTCCAAAACCAGGAATTCTATACGAAAGAAGGCGGTTTAACCAGAAGGCAAAAAGATCCCGCAGCCTGCGCTCGAGGTTCATCACCAGGAGTTGCAGCGCGATGACGGTTTCGCTTGGCTTCGCAAGGCATGCTCGAATACGGCCAAGCCCATACGTGCGCTTACCCTCACCAAATTTGCCTTCAATGGCGTTGCGTTTGCGTGCATCTTGTCTTGCGACTCGCCGTTGTTCCGTCGCTTCTTCGCCTTGTACCGGACGGCCAAGCGCTGGACCGCTCAAACGAATGCCGTGCGCTTTCCAAAATGCCCTGTTTTCCCGTGTACGATAGATTTGATCGGCAAGTACCGCCTTCGGGTAACAACCAAAGCGTATCTTGTACGCTTCTACAGATTCGATCAGCGTCACCCCTTCGTTGAAGCTGTCCCATGACAGACGCTCCAGAAAAGCATAGCCGTTCACCATGCTGACCGATACTTTGGCGCCAAATTCTACTCGCGCTTTCGCTTTGCCGCGTACGACCGGGCGGACGTGCGGTTGACGGATGCTCACGATCCGATCTTCGATCTGATGCGTTTTGCGTTCAAACATCATGCGTTGCTGTCGATACAGTTCCTGAATCACAAGCAAGTCGCGATATTGTTTCCGGCTCAAAAGTGTCAGCGGCTGCCGTAAGGCCAAGTTACGGATAATGTGAAGGTTACGTGCTACATACCGGAGTTGCTTGCCGATCGCTCGACGAATCACCTTGCCGTTTGCACGACGTTGTTTGGCCACGGCCAGGTACTCCTTTCGCGCTTTATCCCGATAAGTCCGTGGTTTGCGGGCACGACCAATCTGTGGAGCATGTAACGTGTCGATGATCTCCTCCAGTTTCTCACGCGCCTCATTCAGCAAGTTCAAATCGGTTGGGTACGCCACATCCGCCGGGGCACATGTGGCATCCAGCAACAAGACATCCTAGTTCGGATCTTCCTCGGATGTTGAGTGACGCTTGGTCGTACGTTTACCTTTGGATTTTCTACCGGATTTCGGTTCATCGTCACGGTCGGAATCTGGTGTCAATTTGGCGGCCTCGACCGCGATGATCTCGTTGATTTCGCGGAGAACTTGCGAAAATGCGTCATGAGCGACGGGTGGAACGGTGGATGATCCTGATAGCCTTCCAGCCCGATGAAGTATTGCAGATACGGGTTATCGACAATCTGCTGGACCGTTTCCCGGTCCGACAGTTGCAAGCGTTTCTGAATGATGAGTGCCCCGAGGGCGACACGGATGGAATCGGCCTTATGTCCACGAAACGATTTGTGGAAGGACTTGGCATACTTTTTCTCTGCATGTGCCCACGGTACTAACCGAGCCAACTTGACCCAGCGATTTTCTTTACTCAACTTGCCGCCAAACGCCAAGAAGAAATCATCGGGGAGAAGCAATTGGTTTTCACGATGAGAGATATATTCGTACATCCATATCCGCTCCATGTGCAAGGAATTTAAAGGGAAATCGTCGATTTCCTTGTACATGAGTTCGATGAAAACGAGGCGAAACCCTTGTGGTTACCGGATTTTTTATCTGTTCAGCAGCCCCTAATTAATTTGTATCATCTATCCCAAAAGTATCCTTTCTAAAGACACAAAAAAATATAATTAGAATGATTCAGTTACAATGTCCTCTGGTCACATTACTGGTCACACTTTTTTATTTCTGAGCGCCGCACCGTACGCAAACGTAGAAACATGAAATCCAAAATAGCCTTGTCCCCCAAGGCTTTCCTCCGCTTCTTCCCTAACGTACAAAACCCTCTCCCCACACTGGCAGTGTAGAGGTCAGCGGTTCGATCCCGCTATGCTCCACCATATGAAACGCAGGAAGACGGCAAAGATGCCGTTTTTTTTGTTGTGCTTCAAACGTGCTACAAGCCTATCCTATTTGTGAGCGAGAAGAAAAGCGCAAGGATACATATCTCCCGAAAAGAGTTCGCCCATTTACAAACCGACCGTCGGTATTTATAATTGGCATAGAAATACAAATACCCGACATAAGGATTGAAACTAGCCGGATTATCCGTCCTTTTCAGATTCCTCAAGGGAGAGATGAACATGGTGCCTTTTTACGTGCTTGTCGGAGCTTTTCTGCTGTTCAAAATTCTTGGGCTAGTTGGCTTGTCTTACTTCGAAGGGTGGCATTCCTCGCTCCAGGGAGCGGTAGCCGTTATGCTGCTGCTGACCGCTTCTGCCCACTGGGGGGCGAAACGCCCTGACCTAATCCGCATGGTTCCGCCGATTTTTCCGAAGCCAGGTTGGATCGTGACAGCTACCGGGTTGCTGGAAATTGCCGGAGCTATCGGCATTCTGTTCCCTGCCACCTCTCAGGCGGCTTCCATAGGCTTGGCAGTGCTGCTGGTAGCGATGTTCCCAGCCAATGTGCGTGCGGCCAGGGAACGATTAACGATTGGGGGGAGACCTGTACCTGCGTTACCTCTTCGTATCGTGCTTCAGCTCGTCTTTATAGCAGCAGTTCTGTTGGCGGGGTAATCAACCATGCGGCTTGCATAACTTTCTTCCTATAATCGAACGATGTTCCGGGTGCCTCGTTCATTACGTGTCGTTTAGTTTGTTTCGGATTTATCGGCAGTGAAACAAACCATTGCGGTAGAGCGCTACGGCTTGGTCCCGCTATACTCCACCAAACGTAAGGTCGTGGAAACACTTGGGAAACCAGGGGTTTTTCGTCATTTTCAGGAGTTGAAGAAAAGCGGGGAATTTCCCTATGATGGGCTGTTGGGGGACGGATTATTTTACTCCCCCGACTTCTTTTCACACGACTTATGAGTTCATGAACCCACGAATATGGCTGTGCGAGAGTTTTTTATATAAAAACCCAAAAACCCATATTCCGGTAAAAGGAAAGTACAACTCACCAGCTCTAAAATAATATAATCATATAATTATAAAATAATGTTGTCTAACTTGATAGTATATGCTATATTTTTCCTTGTAAAAAAATTACAATTGTTTTTGGAAATGTTGAGAAAAAATTGAAAATAGTTCTTTCCTCATTTCTTGCTTTTTCTATACTTGTACTTGCTATCACGCCAGTTGCAGCAAGTACAAAACAAACAACAATAACAAGCGAAACGCAGATTCAGGACGAATGGTTCGACGAGTCGGTAAATGAGTTACAAAATGAAATTTCAGAAGATACTGGAATAACCCAACCTGAAAGTAAGAATGAACTTAGAAGAGGAGGAGTCATTAGCACGGTTGTTAGAATTATCCTTTATTCGAAGCGTCTCAAATTCGTATTAAAAAATGGCGATGAACTTTTCTTTGATCAAGAAGACCCAGATAAAGCGGGAGAGGCTCTAAAAGAGTATTATCTGGACAATGGTACTTTTGATAAAGGAGATATTCGAGAGCGCGGCGAAGGGTTACCGAAGTCTTCGGCCATTATTAGATTCTATGATTTGCCGAATAGTTCGGAGCAAGTACACTTGGCCTATGGAGATGTATCTATGGGAATGCTGCACATTGTTACGAGACACTTCCCAGAATACTGGTCGACGTTTAGTATATATCCAAAAGCAAAGAATTCATTCTTTAATCCGGGTACTGAATTCTCTTATGTTGAAGATGTAGTTGAAAGTGTGATTGATTACTCCTTTAATGGAAAAGAAATGGCGAAAAACATAAAGAATCTCAAAGTCCTCCCTTATGATGGATATCATGAGGGCGAGATATACAGAGTAATCATGTCAGGTGAACGTGTCGTCTCTGTATTCCCTATTAGTTATAATCAAGCGGATTAACAAGACAAGGAGTTTTCATTCATATGCTTGATATGAGGTTATATATTGCTTTACCCTCAGATGATATCGATTTTCGCTTTATCGAAAAAGAAGCGAATACTTACTTTCTCTCTATTAAGAACAAAACTGGAATTCAGCAAGCCGTTGATCCAAGCGATAGCAATTTTTTAGAGGCACTGGTGATTACACATCAGGGCAAGCCAGTATCTGATTTCCGTTTTTGCGATGTTAGGCTGCTAACGCAATTGATTGCTGTAGTTGAGGATTACTACCTGAGTGCAGAAAAAGCAATCAGCGAAGACGTCTATGGTCTTGGAGTTATCACAATAGGTTTGAGGAAAACAGGTGAAAACAAACTGTTGCTAACAGCTCTAAAAGACGGAAAGATGATTGTGCAGGCTGAATTGCCAGAGAAAGAATGGATAGATAAGTTGTTTACATTAGGCAAAACATATTTTTCCTGCCTTATTGAATATGGAATTTCTGAATCATTTCATACAAAGGTGTTATCCATTATTGGTGAGTATGAAAAAAGATACAGGGATACATACAGGAGAGATCTTGGCTAAGGAAAGTGATCGTTGGACGAATGTGACAGACAAAAAACTACGGATATGAACAAATTGCAAATAACATACCGAAATAGTCTCCGTAAAGTCAGAGGAAGAATTGTGCTTGGGGCCGGACAACCAAGAGTGTATTACACTTGATAAGGAGTTTGCTCCAAGCGCACCTTAGATTATTCCCTCATTTAGAAAGGCTCAATGAATAGGCAAATTGTGTCGGCAATTATAAGCAGTGAAACTAAACTAACCATTGCGGGAGAGCGTTATACTGGCAGTGTACAGGTCGTCGGTTCGATCCCGATAGGGTCCACCATATTCGTTAAATCAATGTTTCTAAACACTTGGTAAATAAGTGGTCTACAAGGAAACATTTACGACTAATAAAATCACTTTCTTTCAGTATCAGAAATGATATTGAAGGAAGGTGTTTTTTTGCTTTTAAAGTTTGCAATAAAAGAGTTCCTCAGTGATCGTGAGTACAAAAATGTCTCCAAACACACTTGAGTTAAAAAAGCAAATGGTGCAGCTCAATGAAAACGGGAAATCCCGCGCAGCGATTGTGGAGGAATATGCCCTCACTGCGTCTGCTTTAGACCGCTGGATCAAGCAAGGCCAGACCACAGGCCCAATGTGCGTGCGGCCAGGGAACGATTAACGATTGGGGGGAGACCTGTACCTGCGTTATCTCTTTGTATTGTGCTTCAGATCGTCTTTATAGTAGCAGTAATGTTGGCGGGGTAACCATGCGGCTTGTATACATTCCGTAGTGCCGCCACTAACTGCGTGGTCTTCTGATGACAAGAAAGGCCCCGGTGTATGCTTCCAGAACCGCAATCGAAAATATGACTAACTCGGCCAATGGAGCAACATTGAGGGCCTTATGGGAAAAGCGCGAACACGGACAAGAATCCACGCCGCGCATCCCTTCGACAAGGAATAACTTCCAAACAGAAGATTATTTTCCCTCTGGATATCTTTGCTGGTATTGAACAATGTAGATGTCCAGTTTTTGGCTTAAAGCTATGACTGCTGCATCTGAGAAGCCTTTTTCTTTTACCATTTGGCTTAATTGCTGTCGTAACTGTTCGATAGTCAGTGTAATTTTTTCCTCGTCCAATACAATACCCTTCCTTAGAAAAATATGAGGTTTTTATTCGCGTGGTGCGAGAGTCAATTGGTTGTTTCTTTTGTGGTCTTGGAGGAAATCGGAACGGTTTCCTGTAGTTTGGTTCTTTTCGGAGAGAGAGATGGTTTCTACAGGCTCGACCATAAAGTTCTGGGTGTTGATCGGACATGATGGATCTCCTTAATAAACATTTATTAATTCCATGGTGTCATTGTAAAGTTTGTCTCAAAAAATTTTTATCAATAAATAATTGCAGACATTTTACAAAATTCGACTAATTATGAGTAAAAGGGAATAAAAAATCCCTTTCTTGAGAGAAAGGGATTGGCAACAAGATATAACATTTTTTAAAACAAAGGAAATAGTTTGTATATTCAAGCTCTAGGATCATCGGTATAGGCTTTTACTTTTGGCGGTTTTACCAAAGATGTTTGATCATGTGCTCCGATAGAGGGGGCAAAAACCAAAGAGCAGACCAGCGACAATGAAATTGCTGTGAGAATAGTTAACCTTTTTTTCACCTGTTTACACTCCTTTAATTCCCTTTTTTTAAACTATTATACACGTCTTTCATTTTTCCAAGAAGATCTAATTTGAAGTCTTTGCGTTGTTCAAAGTGTAGCTCGAAAATTTTTTCCGAACATTCCATAATATCTTTGCGAGAAATAAAAAACATCCCTTCTCCTCCTGGTAAAGGAAAGGGATGTTTGGTTGTCATTAGCAAATTTCATTAACAATGCAAATAGTTATTCTGCTCAACTTACCCCCTAGGGTCGTCAATTTGCGCTATAACCTTTGGCGTCTTAAATAAAGCAAGTTGAGGGTCATGGGTACTAATGGTAGGGGTAAAGAGTACAGAGCAAGCCAACGATAGCATCACAAATACGGTTAAACTTTTCTTCAATGGTTTTCAACTCCTTTATCACTCTGGTTAACTCTATTAAATACTTTTCTTAGCTTTCCTAAAAGATCCAATTTTATTTCTTTACCTAAATCATAGTGAAACGTATAGATAGCTTCGGAACATTCCATGATGTCCTTCCGGGCATTGATTTTGGCGAAATACTCCATCCCCTGTAGGTAGGCTTCCATTCCCTCATCAAAAGAACCTTTTGATACAAGAAAAGCTCCTTTTTGTTTGAAGTATCTGCCGAGTTCAGAAAATCTGTATGGGGTGGTAAAATCGAATGCCGTATTTGTATCCTCTTGGCTCAAAATGTTTTGAATAGATGCCACATCGTTTACTTTGAGTAGTAACTCAAATAAGAAGTTAACTCGTGCCAATCGATTGTTTTTAGTTGACTCTTCCACGCACTCATAAAGCAAGGGAATCGCTTGTTCATATTGTTCCTTTTTCGCGAGGACTACTGCACGATAGTATTTCACCCGCTCTGCGATAAAGCGATATCCTAGCTTTTCATACATGGTTAGATGTTCATCCAGTGCTGAAATATGATTCAGGCGGTAAAACGAGTTACATATGGCTAGGGCAATCCTTTCCTTCGTCTCATTCGCGGTGGGATCTTCCGCATGGCCCAGCTTTCCAAGCTCGATGCACTTCTCATATTTTTTCATATCATGCGCTTGAAAAGCCATCTGGTAGTATAAGGTGACTCTTTCCTCTTGATCGAGAAAATCGATATAATGAAGGGCTTCTTCTCCGAGGCGAAAAGATTCCTCCAGCTTCTTTAAATCATGAATGTCAATCAGGAATTTTTGCAATAGTCCTCTCGCCAGGAATCGTTGCATGCCGTGTTCCCTTGCGTATTTGATGATAACGTCATACAAGGGCTGCTGATAGCTTTTGTCCGCCAGCGTACCGACAAAGCGATAGAGCCGTTCCATCAAAATATGGCTTTCTTCATAAGGGGTTTGCAGAAACCGCAAGGCGACTTTGGTGACCAAGGGAATGTTGCCCAACTGAATAGCCTCATGGATCAGCTCAAATAGGACATCGGGCCGTTCATCAATTTTCATATGGTGCTCGATGATTTCCGGTATGGGAATTCCCAGCGTTCTTGCAATGGGCATAATCGTTTTTAACTCGGGCCGTTTGGTATCCCCATTCTCTATTTTCGCAATCACCCCCTTGGCTACCCCTGAGATTTTCGCAAGTTGGGAGATACTCAGGTTCCCTTGTTCTCTATATTTTTTGATCACCTCGCCTATGGTCGTAAAATGAAGAGTGCGAACACTTTCCCCCAAAATCTTCATCTTCCTGTCTGATCCTTCCTCTATTTTCTCTCTGTGATTTATTCAAATAGTAACATTGTGCAGAATTTTTGTAAATTGTTGGGATATTCTCTCCGCCAAATCGTCGGCCCATTTACATTCCGTTTACATCCGTACGCTAATGTTTTGGGTATCACCGAAACAAACAAGGGAGAAGGAGAGAGCGAAATGAACGATAAGCACAGCACGGAATGGGCAGTCGAAGCTCGCGGACTGGTCAAAACGTTTGGGGACAATCGCGCTGTAGACGGGGTGGAGTTGCAGGTGCGCGCCGGCTCGATTTACGGCGTACTAGGGCCGAACGGGGCGGGCAAGACGACGACGATTCGCATGCTGACGACGCTGCTTCGACCGGATGCCGGGGAGGCGCGCATTTTCGGGCACGATGTGAGAAAAGAAGCGCATCTAGTCCGGCAGCTGATTGGCGTGACGGGGCAGTACGCTTCGGTGGATGAGTCGCTTAGCGCCACCGAGAACCTGATTATTTTCGCCCGGCTGCTCGGACTCGGGCGTGCCGAGGCACGGCGCAAAGCTGCGGAGCTGCTGGAGGAATTCGGGTTGACGGAAGCGGCGAAGCGTCCGCTGAAGTATTTTTCTGGCGGGATGCGTCGCAGGCTGGATTTGGCCGCGAGTCTGATTGCCCAGCCGCCGCTTATTTTCCTCGACGAACCGACCACAGGACTTGACCCGCGTACGCGGTCGCAGATGTGGGATACGATTCGTCGGCTCGTCGATACGGGGTCGACCGTATTGCTCACAACGCAATATCTGGATGAAGCAGACCAGCTCGCCGACCGGATCGCGGTGATTGACCGGGGGCGGGTCGTGGCAGAAGGGACGGTGGATGAGCTGAAAGCATCTGTCGGGACTTCGGCGCTGCACCTGCGCGTCCAGCATGCGCGAAGGATCGCAGAGGCCAGGGAATTGGTGGAGCAAGTGCTCCAGGTCCGCACAAGCGTCACGGCAGAAGCGGGCCAGATCACGGCGCCCATGGCAAATCCCGATCAGGTGACGGATTTGCTCATCGCTCTTCGCACCCGCGGCATTCCGCTTGCGGAGATCAGCGTGCAGAAGCCGACCTTGGACGAAGTGTTTTTGACGATCACGGGAAGCGGTACGACCGAAAGCGCAACGCAAGCTTTGCTGCAACCGAACAAAGTGGAGGGGGCTTGAGAATGAACAGCGTATCCTGGGAGAAGAACTTAGAGCGTCCATGGAAAAAACGGGCAGGACTCGGTCAGGCGCTTCGCAACTCGTTGACGATGGCCTATCGGGGGCTGCTGAAAATCCGGCGCACGCCGGAGCAATTGTTTGACGTGACGCTTCAACCGATTTTGTTTACGTTGATGTTCACCTATCTATTTGGCGGCGCGATTTCCGGAAACGTGCAAAATTACTTGCCGATCATCATTCCCGGTATCTTGGTGCAGACCGTCATCGGAACTTCCGTCGTCACGGGCGTTCAGCTGCGGGAGGACATGGATAAAGGCGTATTCGACCGCTTCAAATCGCTGCCGATCGCGCGCATCGCGCCATTGGCCGGAGCGTTGCTCGCCGACACCATACGCTATACGATTGCGACGGTGCTCACCTTTGCCATGGGATATGTGATGGGCTATCGGCCTGGAGGGGGCCTGGGAGCTGTCGTAATTGCAGGGCTGCTTGTCATTGTCTGCTCGTGGGCGGTCAGCTGGGTTTTTGCCTTTTTTGGCGTCATTGCCCGTACGGCTTCCAGCGTACAGGGGATTTCCATGATCGTGTTGTTTCCGCTTACGTTTCTCTCCAACGCATTCGTCCCGGTGGAGACGCTGCCTGATTGGCTCCAGTGGTTCGTGGCGATCAACCCGATCTCCCATTTGGTCAGTGCCGTCCGCGAGTTGGCCAATAGCGGCGTGATCGGTATGGAGTGCATGTTTTCCCTCGTTAGCGCTGCCGCCATTGTAGCCGTGTTTGCACCGCTGACGGTACGTGCTTATCGGCAGCGCACGTAACGGGAAGGCTTCATTCGGCTGCCAGACAGATGATGGATGATGCTCGCACAGCAACTCGTCGGGGAGCGCAGACAGGCGTATCCGCCCGCGTAAAGATCAGATAGCAATGAAAAAAATCGCTCAGGAATCAGCAACTCCTGAGCGATTTTTTTCTCTTAGCCTTGGCCGACAATTTTTTTCAAGCGGCCCACCAGCGGAATGACGATAATCCCGGCTACTACGACCTGGAGGACGTTTCCGGGGATGGAGCCGAATGGCAGAATCCAGTTGCTGTAGAGGATGACTTCGACGAAGTAGTAGCCCACGACTTTCATCAGCAGGGCGACCGCTACAGCCAGAGAGTAGGCCAGGATGCCTTTGCCCGGCATTTTTTCCGCGATGAGTCCGGCGACATAGCCCATGGCACCGACGATGACAAACGTAAACGGCGCCCAGGCTGTCCAGCCGGAGATGAGGTCGAACAGGCCCATCCCGAAGGCGCCGGCAATCGCTCCCGCTTTTCTGCCGTATACGAAAGCGGCAATAAAAAGAGGGACGTTGCCGAGGTGGATCAGGCCGCCATTCCCCATGATCGGGAGGCGGATGTTAATGAACATGGTGGCTGCGAGAGTAAAAGCGATAAGAAGAGCATGAATCACGAGCCTTTTTGTTTTGGATGATCGGGATGAATGAGTAGAATCCATAAAACAGTCCTCTTTCTTTTTTCTATCTATCATACTCGCAAATCCTGGCGAAATAAATATGCTTTCCGCGATTTGTTCGGGCAGGAGCGTCGTTGCCCGATGGCGAAGACAGGAAGCGAATGCTCCAACAGGAGGGGATACGATGAAGATCGCCAAACAGAACGTTAACGGAGTGGAGCTTGCTGTCGTCGCAAGCGACGAGCTGGTGATTGCCGATGTCCAGGCCGCACTCGATCTGATGGCAACTGTGCGCTATGAAGCCGATTGCGACCGCATCATTTTGCCCAAGTCCATGTTTGCGGAAAGCTTTTTCGACCTCAAAACGCGGCTGGCAGGCGAGATTTTGCAAAAGTTTAGCAACTACAGGATGAAGCTGGCGATTGTCGGCGATTTTTCGGTGTATACCAGCAAAAGCTTGCGGGACTTCATCTACGAGTCAAACAACGGCAACGATGTCTTTTTCGTGCCGACAGAGCAGGAAGCGATGGAAAAGCTGAGCAGGGCCAAATAGCGAACGAAGGGGAGAGGGGCAAGCGGCCGTACGTGCGGGAGCGCTTCATGGCACGATGCGGACGTGTACGGTTTCTGGCGGATTTTCTGCGGTAGCTGACGAGGACGTTACCCAGTTGACACCGCCCTCTCCCATTCACTATACTGTCTATAATCTTATATGCGACATACGTTGAAGGAGCCCAGTAGCAGCTTGGTCCCTGTCCTAGAAAGCCGGGGGTGGATGGAACCCGGTACACACCAAGCCTGTGAATTACAACTCTGGAGTATCTCGGGTAATGCCGAGCGGAGTGGCGAACGATATCTCGCCGAGAGTGGCATGAATGGCGTCCGATAAACAAAAGCGACCATTGGTGCAATCTGGGTGGTAACACGGTTATGCAATCGTCCCTGCGTCTACAATAGACAAGGGGCGATTTTTTGTTGGACGCACAACGGTGATTCGGTATAGGAGATCTACGAATCTAAGGGAGTGAAATTGGCTGTGAACATTATGGACGAACTGGAGTGGCGCGGTGCCATTCACCAACAAACAGACGCCGAAGGGCTTCGTGAATTGACGGAGCAAAAATCGATCTCGTTGTACTGTGGCGTGGACCCGACGGGAGACAGCATGCACATCGGTCACTTGATCCCGTTTATCATGCTGAAGCGTTTCCAACTGGCAGGCCATCGTCCCGTCATCTTGATCGGCGGCGCGACAGGGACAATCGGCGATCCGAGCGGCCGTCAGTCCGAGCGCTCGCTGCAAACGCTGGAGCAGGTGCAGGCGAATGTCGACGCTCTCACGGCCCAAATGAAAAAACTGTTCCTCACAGAAGGCGACAACCAGATTCGACTGGTGAACAACTACGATTGGACACATAAAATCAACGTCATCGAATTTTTGCGCGATTACGGGAAAAACTTCAGCATCAACGCGATGCTCGCCAAGGATGTCGTGGCAAGCAGGCTGGAGAGCGGCATTTCCTTCACCGAGTTCTCCTATCAAATCCTGCAGTCGCTTGACTTCCTGCACTTGTACAGACACGAGGGCGTGCAGCTGCAAATCGGCGGCTCCGACCAATGGGGCAACATTACAAGCGGTCTCGATCTGATCCGCAAAAAAGAAGGTCCCGAGGCCAAAGCGTTTGGGCTGACGATCCCGCTCATGCTGAAAGCGGACGGGACGAAGTTCGGAAAAACAGCAGGCGGCGCCGTTTGGCTCGATCCGAACAAAACGACGCCATTTGAATTCTACCAGTTCTGGGCGAACACCGATGACCGCGACGTCGTGAGATACTTGAAATACTTTACGTTCCTCTCCAAAGAGCAAATCGACGAGCTGGCGGTAAAAGTCGAGACGGAGCCGCACAAACGCGAAGCGCAAAAAATGCTCGCAGAGGAAATGACGCGCTTCGTGCACGGCGAAGAGCTGTTGCAGCAGGCAAAACGCATTACAGCTGCTCTGTTCACGGGCGATATCAAATCCCTCACCGCCGATGAGATCGAGCAAGGCTTCAAGGAAATGCCGACCTATGAGGCGACGAAGGAAGCGAAAAACATCGTGGACTGGCTCGTCGAACTGGGCATCGAGCCGTCCAAGCGCCAGGCGCGCGAGGACATTACGAAAGGCGCCATTTCCATCAACGGCGAACGGGTGAGCGAACTGGATCTGGAAGTAACGGCTGACCTGGCGATTGGCGGACGTTTTATCATTGTCCGCAAAGGCAAGAAAAACTACAGCCTCGTAAAGCTGTCGTAAAAAATAGCGCAACGAAGAAGCTTCCCTCCACGATGCGAGGGAAGTTTTTTTGTGACATCCATCCTGGAAGACAGGCTCCGTCAAGCCCCCTGGCTGCACCCAAGCGACAAGGATTTTCGCCGTGCACACATGCGGACCGTTTCCAAATGGGCGAGGTTGTCAGAGAGAGTCATGCTCCGTATTGACAGGAAATCGAGAACTGGTTATAGTATGTAATTGTCCGGAAATGATTATCATTATCACTTGTTGATTTTTTATTTGGCAAAAAGGAGAATGCAACATGAAAAAGTGGCTCACCTCTCTCATGATGTCGCTCGTACTGCTGCTGAGCGCTTGCGGGAATGCATCGGTACCAACGGAGAACGCTGCCGGGGGCAACGGGGCAAATCAGGAAGCGAAATCAGAAGCCAAACCGGAAGGCCAGGCGGAAGCCAAGCCTGAGACGGTTACGTACCAGTCGGAGAACGGCCCCGTCGAGGTTCCTGCCCATCCGAAGCGAATTGTCGGGTTGACGAATGCGCCGAACGTTCTTGCTTTAGGGGGAACGCTGGTCGGGGTAGATGAATGGACGAAAAAGAATCCGCTTTTCAAGGATAAGGTAAAAGATGTAGAAACTGTTTCTGATGAAACCATGGAAAAAATTCTCGCCCTCCAGCCCGACTTGATTATTGCCGGGTCCTGGATGAAAAACCTGGATAAACTGAAGGAAATTGCGCCGACAGTTGTCTACACCTGGGGCAAGCTCGACTATTTGGCGCAGCAGCGCGAGATCGGCAAGCTGCTGAACAAGGAACAGGAAGCGCAAGCGTGGATCGACGATTTCACCAAGCGCGCGCAAGCTGCCGGAGAAGAGATCAAGGCGAAAATCGGCAAGGACAAAACCGTCTCCGTCTTCGAGCATGATGCAAAAGACTTCTATGTATTCGGAAACAACTGGGCACGCGGAACCGAAATTCTGTACCAGGCAATGGGTCTGGCCATGCCGGAAAAAGTGAAGAAGGACGCGCTCGGCCCTGGCTACTACATGCTCTCCCTGGAAGTGATTCCGGAGTACGCTGGAGACTATATCGTACTCAGCCAGCGCAAGGGCGGAGAAAATGCATTCCTGAACTCTGAAACATGGAAAAACATTCCGGCCGTAAAAAACAACCGTGTGATCGTCATCGATACGGAGGCCTCTACCTACAGTGACCCGATCACGCTGGAGTATTTGCTGAACATTTTCAAGGAAGGTTTTTTGGGCAAGTCGTAATCCGTTACAGCTAGATGAGCAAAAGGCCTGAAAGCAGCGTGGAAAATGCGAGAGCAGGAACACGCAACTACCAAAATATAAAATGGCGAAAACGCTTGGGAAACCAGGCGTTTTTTCTTTTTGGACGGCACAGGAGGATAAGCCCTATTCTATTTGCTTTCCAATGGGCAGGAAGGATGAGGAGCGCCGTTTCTGGTGAACATGGGATTTTTGCGTGTGAGGTGCCGACACGGGCGTGATGCTACAGCCTTGGTGTATGGAGAGAAGGAAAAGAACAGATGGAGGGAGAGGAATCAAGATAATAAGGGAGAATATTCCTGGATACAACATCCTGTTTTTTCTCTGGAATCTATGGAAAAAGGAACGAAAGTAATGGATGAACGCAAGGTTTTAATACTGATCGATCAAATAGATAAGACCAAAGAAATAGCCGATTATTCGTTTGGTGAAAAGGAAGACGTCATACATATTTACTTTATGAGACGTCGCGATCAGTTTTACCGTTATAAGAAGAACAGAGTTGTGATTAAAACCTCTCCCCGACCGTTGACGATCACTCACGGAGTGGTCTTGTGTGGCGGGCTTCCCCTGCGAAATGTACAGGAGGTTGTCCAGTTTGAAGACCTCTGCAAAGTGTTTTTCGACAATCAGCAGACGGGCATTTACAAATCATCGGCGATTCGCGTAGGGACAGCAGAGGAAGCACACAACCAAGCCGCACAAGTCTTAGATTATTGGCATGACAATGTGCAATACACGACGACAGAGGGGAAGCCGGATTTGTTTTTGCAAAAGCAGTTCTCCAGGCTACATCGCATACATCCGGATAGTGTACTGGTGACTTATCTCAGGCGCGCCCCGATTGCCAAAGCGGAGCGAAACGCCATTGCTGACATCTATCCATTCAGGATTAATGTGAGCCAAAAAGAAGCGCTGGAACAAGCGCTAGCTAGCCAGATTTCCATCATTGAAGGGCCGCCGGGCACCGGGAAAACACAAACGATCTTAAATATCCTGGCTAATCTGGTTGTCATGAAAAAGAAATCGGTAGCCGTTGTTTCGGGAAACAACGCGGCTGTCCAAAATGTGAAAGACAAGTTGCAAAAGCACGGGTACGGCTTTATCGCCGCAACGTTGGGAAACAAGGATAATCGAGAAGCTTTTTTTCAAAGCTTGCCGGAATACCCGGTGGCGGGATGGCAGAGCAATAGACAAGAAGACGAGATCTTGGATCAAATCCTAAAGCTGTCCGAGCAACTAAAAGAGTTGTTAACCCTCGTCAACCGCAAGGCTAAGCTGGAGCAAGAGATTGAGGCTTACCGTCTGGAGCAAAAGCATTTTCTTTTTCATCATGAAAAACACAATCTGGAGGAGATGGGGCGAATATTTTATCGTCGCCAGACTGCTGACACCATCATTGCATTTTTGGCAGACGAGTATTTTACAGGCGACCGTTCATTCCGTTTTTTGCAGAAAGCAAAGCTGTTGTTCAAGTACGGTTTTGTCCATTTTCAAAAATGGAAAGAGAATCGCCTGGAATGGATTACACGCTTGCAGATGAAGTACTACGAACTGAAGCTGGAAGAATTGGAGAAGGAGCGGAGCGGCATACAGCAGAAGTTGGAGACGCAATCATTCGACGAGTTGCTGAGGCAGCATGAAGCGTACTCTACGACTCTTTTCAGGCATAAGCTGTACGAGAAATATAAAGCAAAAAGGAAATACAGTGGAACTGCTAAAAGCTATCAAGGGGACTGGAAGGAGTTTATTGAACATTTCCCGATCGTGCTGAGCACCACGCATGCTTTGCGTTCTTGCATACCGGATGACTATCTGTTTGATTATGTCATGATCGACGAAGCGTCCCAGGTGGATTTGCTCACAGGAGCGCTTGCCATGTCATGCGCCAAAAATGTGATTATTGTTGGAGACACGAAACAGTTGCCCCAAATTGTTGATAAGGACATTAAGGCCAAGCTGAAGACCGAGGCTGTCGATGAGGCATACGACTATTTCAACCAAAGTCTTTTGTCTTCCATGCTTGCCGTATACGGTGAAAAGGTTCCAAAAACGATGCTGAAGGAGCATTACCGATGCAGGCGCGGAATCATCGGGTTTTGCAACCAGCAGTACTACAACAATGAACTGATTCCTTTAAAAGTAGAAGAAACCGCAGAGCCCCCCATCCGGTTGCATTACACAGCGGCAGGAAACCATATGCGCAAAGTAACGAGGGGAGCACAGACAGGGACATGTAATCAGAGAGAAATTGAAACGGTGAAAGAGGAGATTCTAAAAGAGTTGCAGCTTCAAAATATTCCTCTGGAGGATATCGGCTTTGCCACTCCGTATCGTTTACAGGTGGAGGAAGCGAACGGCATTTTAGCTGAGCAGGTTGAGATTGATACTGTTCATAGATATCAAGGACGGGAAAAGCGAATCATGATCCTATCAACTGTTCTGGACCAGACGAGAGCCGGGCAGATGGGGAAGCGCTTTGTCGAAGATTCATGTTTGGTCAATGTAGCCGTATCCAGAGCACAAGAGCAATTTATTCTCGTCACCGACCATGCGCTCTTTCGCAAATCGCGAAAAGATATTGGCAATTTGATAAGGTACATAGAATACAGCACCTTGCACGAGAATATCACACAAAGTCAGCTTATTTCCGTTTTCGACCTATTGTACAGCGAATATTCAGAGCGTTTGAGGGACTTGCAGAGTCGATTGTTATTCAATACGAAACTCAAATCAAGATTCCAATCGGAAAAGATCATTGAGCTTGTTTTGTCCGACTTGCTCAAAGAAGATGCCTATAAGTGCTTTACATTCTGCACGCATGTGCATCTCAAAGATATATTCAAGGATACTGAGCCCCTCAGTGATGCCGAGCAGAAGTACGTGAAAAATCGAGCATCGTTTGACTTTGTCATTTACGACGTGATGAACAAGCAGCCGCTATTGGCAATCGAGGTAGACGGTTTTGCTTTCCATCGAAATCATCCGCAGCAACAGGAGCGGGACGAACTGAAAAACAACATTTGCCGCAAATATCAGTTTCCGCTGTTGCGACTCCCGACTACTGGCTCTGGTGAAGAAGCAAAGATTCGCAACGAACTGGATCGGCTTATAAGCGGATAGCATCTGATCGGCGCGAAAGCTGGCCGCCTTTTCACCCGAAACATTTTGGCTGGCTTACCGTCAAAAAACCCGTGCTTTCACGCAAGTAGTTGCGTACATGGCACGGGGTCTCCCTTCCCTTCAAATTCTTTTACTCCACCAGCCCCCTGATCTTCGGAAACACCTTCAACGCCGTCTTGTAAAACACATCCTCCTGATACTCCGCCGGGATCAGCTCCTGCACGAACTGGATGTACGACTTCACGGGGGCGAGCGGCCAGTCGGTGCCGAACAGGAGCTTTTCGTAATGGTCGCAGTAGGTGATTGCGTGGCGCAGGTGCGCGAAGAACAGCGGCGACTCGGCCAGCCTGCGGCAGTTGGCGGCGTCACCGACCATCAGGCCGGAGAGGTCGGCAAACATGTTGCGGTTTTTGTACACGACTTCCGCGCCATCCAGCACCCACGGGTCGCCGAAGTGCGCCATCAGGAAGTTCACGTCCCGATGCTTGACCGCTACCTCGTCGAGCGTGAGCGGGTGGGCGTATTTGAGCAGGCCGCGCTCCGAGTACGTATCGCCTGTATGAAACACAACCGGCACCTCGTATTGGGCCGCCAGCGCGTAGACCGGATCGTAGACGCTGTCGTAGGCGTAGAACGGATAGTAGCCCAGATAGATTTTCAAGCCGACGGCCTGCGGTTTTTGCAGCTCGGCTTCCAGGCGGGCGACTGCCGCCTCGTCCAGCTGATACGGATTGACGCCCAGGCAGTAGACGAGCTGCGGCGGCAACTCATCTGTCAGGTCGAGGCCCATCGGTGTCGCCGCTTCCGGGTCGGGAAAGCCGTCCTTTTGCGTCTCGGTCAGGCCCATACCGATGCCGAGCACGACGCCGCTTTCCGCATATTCCTGCAAAATGCCTTGGACGGAGTAGTCGACGAACGACTTTTCGGCCGCCGTGCGCTTGAATTCTTCGATGTGGGATAGATGCATGTGGGCATCAATGATCTTCATCGTGAGAGCCTCCCTTCGGTTTCGCGGGCAAACCGGATGGCGCGCAAGGCCGACAGCGAATCGGCTGGCAGCGGCTCGTCCGCCAACAGGAAAAAGACCGGGGCGGTAAAGGTTGTTCGGTCATGCGGCAGGTTCAGCTTGCGCGCGAGGGAGGCGAGGGCGATGTCTGCCGTCTCCAGGTCCGTGACGATTTGCAGCTTTTCCTTGCGCGACGGGCTGCCAAACGTATAGTCTGACGCTTCGTAGGCGAACAGTTCCCCTTGGCCCAGCTTGTAGTGCAGCTTCTCGCCATGCTTTCCTGCCGTGTTCAGCCACAGAGGGCCTGTAGCAGTTTCCGTTTGCAAAAAGATTTCCGTGGTCCACTCTTTGTTCGCAAAGTACGTCCCCGTATGCTGCACGATCTCGACAGTATGGCAGAGCAGCGGGACGCCAGGCATGAGCAGGAAATATTGATGGCAGGTGAGGCCGCGATATGTTTCCTGCTTTTTCACGTGGTAGCTCAGTTTGATCCCTTGCCAGACGTTGCGCTGGTTGTCGGTCAGTCGGGCGAAGCAGGCGGCCCGCTCTTCCTTGACCAGCGAAAACGCACTCAGCCCCTCGACGTGGTTGCTGATGCCGCCTGTCCACGGGTTCCACCACGACTTCGGCTGGCGCTCGGGGAAGGAGCTGGCCAGCCACTCCTGCCCTCCGGCAGTGAGCGAGTAGAGCGCCGGGGCGAAGTCCGGGGCGGCTTTGATGCGGATAAAGCCGTTGTCTGCGACGTACACCAGTTGTCCCGCTTCCTCCGTCGTCTCCTGGACAATCTCGCCTTGGCCGATGGGGAAGATCGCGCTCTGCAAGCGAGTGTCGTGGGTGGCGAAGCGTCCGTCTACGCGCACGAGGTCAGGCGAGCCAGTCGGCGCTGCGAACGAAAAGTGCGATTCTGTCGCTTCGGCCTCCTCCGTGTAGCGGGTGGCTTGTTCTGCGGCAGGCGCGCTTTGCAGCGAGGCAGACAGCTCGCCCTCCCAATATTGCTGCTTGTACTCCTTGACCTGTACGTGCACTTCTTTTCCTCCGACAAACGGGTTGTGACCGTTGGCGATAAGCTCCAGATGAGGGGTCAGGGACAGGTTTTCTGCCGGCAAGGCTTCTTTTTGCGCAAAGGCGCGGAAGTCCTTCCAGTCCGCATACGCACCGTGTGTCATGTGGATCGGGCCGAACGTCTTTTTGTCGTGCGGCTCCAGGCTGCCAAGGCACGTCTCCAGCGTGAACTGCCGGACCTGGAAGTCCAACTGGTATCCCGCTGGCCAGCACATGCCCCACGGCGTCGCTTCCTCGCGGGAAAACAGCCAGTTTTCGCTGACGAGCTTGCCATCCCAGTAGTCCAGGTCGCTGCCGTAGGAGGAGGGGACGTCGACATAGCGGCCCTGATACGGCAAAATCGGGCGGTGCAGCGCGTGCGAAAAACCTTGGGTCAGCCACAGCTCCGCCGCCGTTTTTTCGGCAGAGCGGTTTTCCAGTTCCAGCAGGTGTTCGACGGAGCCGTCTCCGAACAGCAGCGTTTTTTCCACCAGGACGAGTTCGGGGGAACGGCCGGAATGATACGTGGCGCAAATCCCGATCGCGCCCTTTTCCGCGACAAACACGACCTGCTCGGCGCGTTTTTTGGAAAACTCGCTGGAATACGGCTTGCCAAGCTTGGGATAGGTGATGGAGCTCGGCTCGCCGCCATTTGCGCTCGTGATGGTCAGTTCGTTGTCATCCTTGGTCAAAGACAGCGCGTGGCGGCCGTGGTGCAAGTGCCAGGCTTGTTCCGTCTCGCCTGCGAGTATGGCGCCAAGGCCCGTGAAGGCAGCCCCGAGCTTTTTCGCAAACGAGACCGTACTGCCGTCTGCAAGCTGCGCCTGTACGTGTACATCTGCCTCGTAAAATCCGTGTTGCAGAACCTCAGCGGCAAGCGGCAGCGAGATGCGCTCTTTGCCCGCCAGCGTCAGCGTGAATAATTGTTCCCGGAGGCGTAAAAACGGCGCTTCCGGAAGCGTGAACGAAAACTCCGCCTCTTCGGCAAAGTTGTTTTCCACATCGAGATACAACGGGGCGGTCTGTCCGGGGTAGGACAAGCCGGGGACGTGCAGGGAGAGAGAGGCGGGAAACTTGGGCAGGATTCCGACCTGGAACAAGGCGCGCTTGCCGTTAATCAGGACGTGTGTGCGGACGCTGGGGTGTGTGCGCCAGACGCTTTGCTCCTCTGTAATCTCTCCGACAAAAAAGCGGGTGGACAGCGTCGTCTCGCCTGTCACTTCCTGTTCGTGATGGTAGTCAAAGCGGATGTTTTGGTCAGACTCCCCCGTCAAGGACAGCGTCAACGGCTTGCCTGATTTGTTGACGATCCGGTAGCGAATCTGGTACGTGCGGCCGAAGACCAGCTCCAGCTGCTCCACTTCGGCAGCGAGCAAGTAATCTTCCGTTTCGATCAGCCGCATGCCGCGTCCGCGCCGTTCGAACTCCACGCGCAGACTCTTGTCGCCTTTCGTCCAGGAATAGGTGAAGTAGTCGAAGCCGTTTTCTTTCCGGCCATCCGGCTCGACCACAATCTCGCGGGCAGAGTCCCGATACCAGTCGAGTTCCGCAAAATAGTGCGCAATGGCTTCCGTCCGCAGCACCGTGGGCATCATGTTCATCAAATGTGTGCTATCGTCGCGGTCTTCCCAGAAAAAACCGAATTTTTTGTACAGCGGGACAGCCTTCGTGTTTCCCGCCCATGTATAGAGATCAAGCCGCGGCCAGCCGAGCTGGACCGTCTGCTCGAGGGCGTGGGCAAGCAGCAGGCGTCCTACCTTTTTGCCGTGGTATTCCGGCCGGACGTTGAGCAGGGGAATGTAGAGGGCGCCGGTATCTTCGCGGTACTCGGCAAGGCTGCAATAGCCCACGACGGTTTGGCCGTCCATCGCCAGGTAAACGGCGAGAGCATCGGAGCGTGCTTCCTCCTGCCTGATTTGTTCCGCTGTCGTGATCGAATTTCCGCCACCCCAACTGTCCCGGCTGGCGTTCCACATGTCCGCGACGGCTCCGGCCAGCTCGGGACGGTAGAGGACGATAGAGAGAGAATCCATGATTGCCTGCACCTCGATCTCATTGTCAGTATTTGTATAGTAATAGAGAGACGATAGAGGGAGAGATTTGGTTTCTGGTTTTCCCGGCTTTTTTCGCAGGGGCGAGAGTCAGCGGAGTGGGGCGGTGAACACGATGACAGTGGATCAAGCAAAACGTGCTTGTTTCTCGGGGCAGAGTCGAGGAAAATAAGAAGAAATCCACTATCTTCCATAAAAAGGGTCATGCCGATGTCTACGTACAGTCTTTTGGAAAAACTGCTGTTTTGGTCAGCCGCTCTGGACGAAAAAAAGCTGGCGCGCTCGCTTGCAGGCAAGACGATTCTCCTTACAGGAGCAAGCTCCGGGATTGGCGAGCAGCTCGCCTATTTGTTGGGGCGCTGCGAGGTGAGGTTGCTGCTGGTGGCGAGAAGCGTGGACAAGCTTCGCCGGATCAAACGGGAAATCGAGCAGCACGGAACGGCTACAGTCAGCGTTTTCGGGGCGGATTTGCGCGAGTCGCTTGAACGGGAGGCGTTTTTGGCCTGGGTGTGCGAGCAGGCAGACACGATCCATATCGTGGTCAGCAACGCGGGCTTGTCCATCCGGCGTTCGATCATGGACTCGCTCGACCGCCACCACGATTTTACACGGACGATGGCGATCAACTACTTCGCTCCGGTCAGGCTGCTGCTGTCTCTTCTGCCGCAGCTTGCCCGAAGCAACGGACATATCATTCATGTTTCCACGATCAACACGTCGCTGATTCCGCTGCCGTACTGGGCGGCGTATCAAGCTTCGAAGGCGGCCTTCGACATCTGGTTTCGCTCGGCGGCGCCGGAGTGGAACGCGCGAGGAATCGCTACGACTGCGATTTATTTTCCGCTGGTAAAAACGCCGATGATCGTGCCGACTGCCGCTTACCGCAGCATGCCTGCCATGAGCGCGGAGCACGCCGCCCGGGTGATCGCCCAGTCCATGTATACGAGACGAAAAAGCTGGCGGCCGTGGTGGCTTCTGTTCGGAGAGCTGGCCTCGGTTTTGGGCAGACGACTATGGGAGCGCCTCACTCCGCGCTGGCTGCGAAAAAAGGGGGGATGACGGTGCGGATCGCGTTTTTGCTTGCGGCGCTGTACCGAATGAAGCTGTTGACACCAGCGGGCATCGGCCGGCTGCTTGCCGCCGTCTGCCGATACGGAATCAACCTGCTGACGCTGTTGCAGGTCGCACAGCGCACGTACGGCCAAAAGATCGCCCTGGCCGACGAACGGGAAGCTGTCAGCTATCGGCAGTTGTGGAGCGACTCTGCACGCCTCGCCTGGGTGTTCAGGGAGAAATACGGATTTGCCCGCGGCCAAAAGGTCGGCTTTGTCTGCCACAATCACATTACGATGGTGAAAGCGATTTTTGCCGCTTCCGGCACGGGGTGCGACATCTATTTGCTCCATCCGGAGATGAGCGCAAGGCAGCTTGCGCAATGGCTGGACGAGACGAAGCTCGACCTGCTCGTCCACGATGCCAAAGAGACGGCTCACATCGAGCAAGCGGCCAACGGGACCGTGCGGCTGTACAGCTATCACGACCAGTTGCCCGCCATCGATCGGCTGGTGCACCAAGGGCATGGGAGGGCCGGAACGGCTGCCGCCACCCGAAAATTGCCAAAGCGGGCATCTGCCGGGCGTATTATGCTGTTGACAGGAGGGACGACGGGACAGCCGAAAAACGTCGCGCACAAGCCGTCGCTGTTCCACTATTTGCCGCCGTTTTTGGCGCTGCTGACGCGGCTTCGGCTGCTGCGCTGCCAGACCGCCTATGTGGCGACGCCCATCTGCCACGGATACGGGCTGGCGATTCTGCTTTTGTTCCTTGCGCTGGGCAAAAAAGTCGTGATAACGCCCGGCTTCGACGCCGCCAACGCCTGTGCGCTGATCGAAAAGCACAAGGTCGATGCCGTGACAGTCGTTCCGCTCATGCTGAGAAAAATGCTGCGGCACAACGCGAGCGCCTTGCAGTCTCTCGCCTGCATCGCCTCTGGCGGCGCGCCGCTATCGTCCGCCCTCGCCGCCGAGGTGTCCGGCCAATGGGGAGCGGTTTTGTTCAACCTGTACGGCACTTCCGAAGCGGGCCTGTGTGCCGTCGCCACGCCACAAGATCTGGCGTCTGCACCGCACACCATCGGCAAAAAAATCGGCGGTGTCGGCTTGCACATACGGGGAAGGGACGGGCGAAAACTCGCGGCAGGCGAGATCGGGCAGCTTTGCGTGCGAAGGCGGAGAGCGTTTTTCTCCACCCGGACTGGCTGGATCGAGACAGGCGATCTGGGCTATCGGGATGAGCGCGGGTATTATTTTTTGTGCGGGCGGACAGACGACATGGTCGTCTCCGGCGGAGAAAATGTGTATCTGATCGAGCTAGAGCGCATGTTGGCCGAGCATCCGGACGTAGAGGATGCGGCAGTGGTGGGCATTCCCGACGAAGCGTTTGGGCAAAGGCTGAAAGCGTTCGTGCAGCCTGCGAGCCATGCCGGGCTGACGGAGGAAGCATTGCTGGGCTGGCTGCGCCCGCGAGTCGCCAGGTACCAGTTGCCAAAAGCGATTGTGTTCGTTGACCGCATCGCCTACACCGACCTGGGCAAGCCCGACCGCAAGCGGCTGATGTAAAAGCCCGGCGGCCAAGCGGTCTGGGCGCATCGTGCTGTAAAGCGCTTCCGAAGCAAGCTTGTGTAACTTGCAGCATACTGTTCAAGGAAATCTGGTAAGCCGATTGCCTATAAATGGGGCTTATCAAAAAAGGGGGAGAGTAAGAACCTTTCTAGCCCCACACAAACAACTCCATTCCGGAAGGGGCCGACCATCTTACGAAGTAGATTGTATTTGGTTTCGAAGCACTCCCAAATATTTCCGTTTGTATTTGTTTACGCCTTGCTGGGAGATACCTAAATGCTTGGCTACGATTTCTTCTGGAACCCCATTGATAACTACTTGCTCGATAATGAATCTTGCTTTAGATGGAAGGGAATGTAACATGTCTTCTACATACAGCTTTGAATCTACAGAAGACAATTGATTTTGCCCGCAGAAATTTTCTATGATCGGAAGCTCTCGGGCGGAAACCTTCTTTGCTTGATACTGCAACCGCCAAGCAATTCTTTTGATAACTTTCCTGCATTCTTCTAGTCGTTCGTCCTTCATGCTTCTCACCATCCCATCCTATAGGTACATGAACAATGTAAAAAGCAACTTTCTTTCACCACGTCTCCTGGCTTCATATCCGTGTTAGTACCAGGATATTGTGGTCTATCGGATGCCATAGAAAATTCATCCTATAAAGTTGATGAACAATAGTAGGGCGCCCATTATCGCTTTCACTATTCAAGGAAAAAAAAGCATCATTTTACAACCAGTTTTTTGGGGGGGAACGAAAATGAACAAAAAATCAATGATTATCGTTTTCCTGGTCTTACTCCTGATCGCTGCTCCAGTTATATATGTTCAAGGCACCTTGTTGAGCTTAGAAGATCAGGTGCGCCACTATCTCATTACCGAGAAAAATATCGATGAGAAAACAATAGGTAGTCTGGATGGCCGTTTTGGGAAGCTTCCGTTCTTTGGTGTAGAAGTTATTTTTGCGGATGAACCCGATGTAAGATACTTTTATACGGAAAGAGACGGAGACATAGTACCTCTCGGTGCAACGCTGAAACCCGAAGGATACAATTACAAACATAAATGAGGCGAAAGCAGCTTGTGTAAAGGAAACGACACATTTTCCCGAAATATCCTGCCCCCGAAAGCCATACATATTACGAGACATCCGAAACAACCAGGGGAAAGGAATGAGCAACCATGCCTCAAGGCATCCACCATATCGAGCTGCCGCTGCCGATCGGGACGATCTGGAAGTTCGTCAGCGTACTGGAAAACTGGGTTCCGCTCGTGCCCGGCTACATCAGCCACGAGGTGATTGACGAGCGGCGCGTGACCTGGACGTTTATCGGCGACATCGGGATCATGAAAAAGCAAATCAGCCTACAGGTGGACATTACCGAGTGGAACGAGCCGACAGAGGTGAAGTTCACGTTGACTGGGATCAACGAGAATTTTACGGGAGAAGGCTACTTTCGCGCGGAGGCGCTGGGGGAGGCTCGCACAAAAATGACCGGGTTTCTCGATATTACCGCCAAAGGCTTGAAGGCCCCGATGGTCAATTCGATTCTGAAATCCCATGTCCCGCAATTGACGACAGATTTGGCGGAAGCCGTCGCCAGCCGGGTGAGGGAAACATAAGCGAAGCGCGCTGCTGAAAACCTTTGCGAGCCGGCAAAGGTTTTTTCTTTGGAAGCCGGACACTTGCGCAGTTGACGACTTCGCGATTTTGCATTAAGCTACCATAATTAATTGGGTAACTGTTGCGAAAAAACATGGGTTTCACGAGGAAGCAACAGGAAAAATGACGAAGGGTGATCGATGTGAAAATCCAGAAAAAATACGAAGCCATTCTCTTTACGTTTCTAATGGCATTGGGCATGTCTTGTCTTTTATCGTTCTTCATGATGCTGGTGAATTTCGGCTTCAACTCCATGCTGCTGGAGCGCTGGCTCAAGGCATGGCCGATGGCTTTTTCGCTGGCGTTTCCCGCCGCTTACTTTTTGCCAAAAGTCATCCGGCGGCTGATGAAAAAAATTACGTTTGTCGAGAGCAAATAAGCTTGGTCATCTGCACAGCTAGCGAAGGCTGTGCTTTTTTTTGTACATCGTCAGGCGGGTACGGCCGACAGGCACTGGGGGCGATTCGTTATTGATGATGAGAATCATTATCTTTATAATAGACCCACATCCAATTCCATGACGCCACAGCACAGAACAGGAGGGAAAGGGAGTTGTCATTTCAGGACGATGTATGGTTATGGAATCACGCAGCTCTCAAAGTAGTGGATGCCCGCCGGGCGGTGATCCAGCCAGGCGACAGCCTGCGCGCGCACCAGCTTACGGCAGGCTCGTTTTTGTGTACTGTACAAGGGAAGGCTCGCATACGGCTTGGTGATGTGCAGTATCAGGCGGGCCCTTATCATATTTGCCATGCCGGAAAAGGCAGTTCATTCGCAGTCGATTCCGTGCAGGAAGCGCTCGAATACTATTTGCTGCAATACAAGGCGACCCTCGCTCTGCCGTGCCGCGAGGAGCTGTTGCGGCTGCAACAGAAGCGGGACCCTTTTCAACGCGCGCACAGCTTTACGCCGCGCTATCCGCTTTCGCTGTTTGGCACCATCCGCCAGCTGCACGAGAAATGGCAGAAGGCGAGCATGCTGGACAGGCTGCACGCGAAGGCGCTTTTGCATCAGTTTGTGTACGAATGGCTCCAGCAGCGCCAGGAGCAGGCAGAAGAGCCGACTCCCCAGAGTCTGGTGGACAAGGCAATCCGCTTGATCGAGGAGCAGTTCTCCGAGAAAATGACGCTGCATGCGCTCGCGAGCCAGGTAGGCTGCCAGGAGCGGCAGTTGCAGCGGCTGTTCAAGGCAGCGCTTGCGGTAGGGCCGATGGAATACCTGCTCCGCGTCCGGGTGGAAAAGGCCAAGGAGCTGCTGCTGAAGCTGAATGTGCCGCTGATGCACATTGCCGAGTCTGTCGGCTTTTCAGACAGCTATTACTTCAGCCGCCTGTTCAAAAAATACGTCGGCATCTCCCCCAGCCAGTTTCGAAAAATGGCCGGACAGCTCGAACTTTGTCGCCAAAATCCATCCCGTTTGTCGCTATCGTTCATTGGCGGCAAACACGTGCCCTTGTATAGTATTACTGACGAGAATGGGAGTCATTCTCAACAAGGAACAGCAGTGGCAGCGCCTGCTTCGACTGCTCTTCTAGCGCACAGGAGCAAGCGCGCCAAACAGGCAGACGCTGAGGAGGGAGTGGCAAAAGCGACAAGCAAGCGTATTCGGCATCTGCGAGGCGAACTGGAACTGGACCGACTGATCGAAAGAATAGCGGTGCTTGATTACCAGTACATCGATCAAATGTACGCTCTCGGCCACTTGCCAGTAGGCAGCGTATTTGCCACGACCAGTCTGTCCGGATTGCCGGAATATTTGGGCGAGAAAATGAGCGCGATCAAAAGGCTGGGGACAAAGGATCATCCGGATTTGACCGCGATTGCCGAGCTGTCGCCGGAGCTGATTGTCTGCACGGATACACATGCGCATTTGTACGACGAGCTGGTCGCGATTGCCCCGACGGTGATGCTCGACAGAAACGACGACTGGCGGACGACGCTTCCTGTGCTGGGAAAAATGCTCGGCAAAGAGCAGGAGGCGCAACACGTGATTGACGCGTACAACCAAAAGATCGTCCATCTGAAAGATGCGATTGCGGCGAAGCTGGGGGGCAAGACGGTTTCCTTGATCCGGCCGCGCGACAACATGATCCGGCTGCACACGACGGCGCACCGGACGGCACGGATTTTGTACCGCGATCTCGGCATCGCGCCGCCGCCGATGGCGATGGACAGCAAGCGGACCAGCTCGTACATCCAGCTGGACGCCATGGCCGAACTGAATGCCGACCACCTCTTTGTGTTGCAGGACGATACGAACGCCGCGCTGACCAGCGCCTACCAGGAGTCCGCCGTCTGGAGAAGTCTGGGCGTGGTCAAAGCCAACCATGTGCGCACGTTCGATACGACGATGTGGATCGGCTTTTACGGGCCTGTCGCGATTAACCGGGTAGTGGACGAAATTGCAGACGCGCTGTTGTCCTGACCGCCTCATCTCTGCCCGCAAAGGGAGAGCATTTGATGAACAAAAACTGGCTAGAAGCGGACGAATCGGCGTATGTGGCGGAGCATTTTCGCCTGACCCATGGCGTACCCGTGCGCTCGGGAGAGTTGATTCCGGTCACAGCGTTGTTGGATGAAAAGACGTGCGCGGACTGTCTCGCGCGGATGAGCGGCTATTTGCACGCCCCTTCGCTGAAAGTGACCGCCTCCCTGTTTGCCAAAAGGTACGCATTTTTGACCGTTGCCCCCATCTTGTACGCCATGACGATGTACAACAAAGCCGTCATGCTGGACGTCGGGCAATGCCAGCTCGTTTTGGCAAAGGAGCCGGGCGAGCCATGGCTGTCGCGGCTCCATGTACGCGCGCCGGACGTTCGCGCGTTCGCTGCCGGGGACAGGAGCGAGTGGCGGGAGCAGATCATCCGCAGCTTGTTCGCCGGACATATCGCACCGCTGTGGCACACGATTTCCCGCGTGGCGAACATTCCACGCATCGTGCTGTGGGAAAATACGGCGGTCCGTTTGTTTTCGCTGTACGAAAAGCGGATCAAAGCGGAGGCGGGAAGCGAACTGCGGGAGCGCGTCCAGGCTGACTTTGCCTGCCTGCTCACGCACGCGCCTGCCCCATGGTTCGGGGAAGCACAAAATCCGTTTGCGCCGTTTTGCGTGTTTGGCGACAGCGAATCTGGCGCGATGACAGCGCGACCGAACCGGATTCGCAAGACGTGCTGCTACCATTACAAGGTTTCTTCGCGCGAAGGTTTTTGCTCGGCCTGCCCGAGAGCGAAAAGCCGATGACAGTGAGAGAGGATCGTGTCCGCACGGTGGAAAAGTGGAGACGGAATCTGTTTATTTTGTGCGCCGGGCAATTTTTGACGATGGCCTCGCTGAGTTGCGTCACCCCGTTTTTGCCGCTCTATTTGCAGGAAATGGGCGTATCTGATCCCGGCGAAGTTCTCTGGTGGACAGGAGCGATTTACGTCGCCAACCTGCTGACGGCGTTTTTGTTTTCGCCGCTGTGGGGCAGGCTGGCGGATCGGCACGGCCGGAAGCTGATGATCGTCCGCTCCGGCTTCGGTCTCGCGGTCACGATTACGCTGATGGGATTTGTCACCAGCCCTGTGCAGTTGCTCGTGCTGCGGCTGGTGAACGGGATGATGGCAGGTTTCAGCCCGGCTGCTGTCGCTTTTACGGCGACGAATACGCCACAGGAGCGCAGCGGCTATGCGCTCGGCATCCTGCATGCCAGCGCGGTCGGGGGAACGATCTGCGGCCCGCTTTTGGGCAGTCTTCTCGCCGTCCGCTTCGGCTTTCGCGCCGTCTTTTGCTACACCGGTCTGTGCATCTTGCTTGCCGCCATGATGATCGTTTTTTGGGTGCAAGAGCGTGTAGCAAACGAGCAGCAGCTTATGGAGAAAACGAACTTTCTCACCGATTTGCGGCACATCGCGGGCAAAAAACCGCTCGGCGCGCTGTTCGTCTCTGCCGCAATCGCCAGGGCAGCGATGGTCGGTACGTTGCCGCTCATCCCGCTGTACGTCCAGCAGTTGCTTCCCGATCAGGACAACGTGGTGATCCTGGCGGGCGTGACGACGGCGGTCATGGGCCTTGCCAATATGCTTGCGGCTCCCCAGCTGGGGAAATGGGGCGACAAGTTCGGCTCCCACCGGATTTTTACCTTCGCCGTGTTCGGCTCGATCGTATTTTTGGTGCCGCAAGCGTTTGTCCAACAATTATGGCAATTCATCGCCCTGCGCTTTTGCACGGGAGCATGCCTGGGCGGGATGATGCCCTCCCTGCACGTTCTCCTGCGGCAGTACGCGCCAAAAGGAATGGAGAGCAGGACGTACAGCTACCATAATTGCGCTGTCTTTTTGGGCGGCATGGCGGGGACGTTTGCCATGGGAGCGATTGCGAGCGGATTCGGCTTGTCGCTGATTTTTGTCGGCTCGGCCGTTTTGCTGCTCCTGAACCAGCTATGGATGACATTCATGGTGCTTCCGCATATCGGCCCGCTGCACGAAAGCGCAGAAAAGCGCCAGTGAGCTTTATTTGGACAAGGAAAACATTGGAAAAACAAAAGGGGGAAACAGCAGTGTTGATCAATAAAAAATGGTCGTTCATTTTCAGCGCCGTGCTTCTCGTTGCCTTCGTACTCGCAGGCTGCGGAACGAGCGGACAAGGAACCGCATCGGGGACGACAGAGACACAACCGTCGCAAAGCCAGCCGCAAACAGCGGCCGAACCGGCTAAAGACGCGGGACAACAGGAGGTCCGGATCGTTTCCCACGCGATGGGAAAAACAGAAGTAAAAGGAACGCCGACCAAAGTCGTGACGTTGTTCCAGGGCGCTACCGATGCCGCCCTGCTGCTTGGCGTCAAGCCGGTAGGCGCAGTAGAGTCGTGGATTGAGCAGCCGTGGTACAACTACATCCGAGACAAGATGGATGGCGTGACCAACCTTGGCTCGGAAAACCAGCCGAACCTGGAAGAGATTGTGGCACTCCACCCGGATCTCATCATTGCCTCCAAGACCCGTCACGAAAAAATTTACGAGCAACTGTCCGCGATTGCGCCAACGGTGATGACCGAAGAGGTGCATATTTGGAAAGACACCTTGAGCCTGAGTGCAGAGGCGCTGAACAAAAAAGCGGAAGAGGCCAAGTTTTTGGAGGAATGGGCGCAAAAGGTAGCCACGTTCAAGGAAAAAATGGGCGACAAGCTCAAGCTGGAGGTCGGGATTGTCGACTTCCGCCCGGATCACGCCCGTATCGTGTACACCGGCTTTTCCGCTCTCGTTCTGGACGAGCTGGGCGTAGCGCGGCCGACGAACCAGAAAGGCGAAGAGTGGGGAGTGAAGCTGACCTCCAAGGAAAACATTGCGCAAATGGACGCGGATATCATTTTCGACCAGACGAGCACGACCCGGGACGACGGACGACTGGATTTGCGCAAGGAGTGGACGGAGCACCCGCTCTGGAAAAATCTGAGGGCGGTGAAAAACAATCGCGTATTCGAGGTCGATTCGGCGATCTGGAACAACGGCTCCGGCCCGTTGGCGGCATTGGGCATGCTGGAAGACTTGTATGAATTTTACGAGTTGAAATAAGGATGCGAGAGGAAACTGTTGACCACAAGCGAGCGTCAGCAGTTTTCTTGTCGATGGCTTTCGCGAAAAAAGCGAGGGAGGATTGTTGTGCGCTCATACTTGCATCAGCCTGTTTACAAGGCGCTTGGCTTGATCGGCTGCGCCATTGTCCTCGGGGGATTGTTTGTGGCAAGCATCGCCCTTGGCAGCACGCCGATTCGCTTTCTAACCGTCATCGAATCGTTTCGCGATTATGACGCCTCGCTCAAGGAGCATGTCATCGTGATGACGACCAGGCTTCCGCGCGCCGTTTTTGCTGCGGTGATCGGAGCAAACCTGGCTGTCGCCGGCGCTCTCATGCAGGCGTTGACCCGAAACCCGATGGCGTCGCCCAGCATTTTCGGCATCAATTCCGGGGCTGTTTTTTTTGTGGTGGCGGCACTAGCTGTCCTGCCGATTTCCTCGCTGGACCAGCTGGTCTGGATCGCTTTTGCGGGAGCGGGCGTAGCTGCTTTCACCGTGTACTTCCTCGGCTCGATGGGCCGAGGGGGCATGACGCCGCTGAAAATCGTGCTGGCAGGTTCGGCCATGTCCGCGCTGTTTGCTTCGTTTACACAAGGAATGCTCGTCCTGGACGAGTCCGGGCTGCAAAATGTGCTGTTTTGGCTGGCAGGCTCTGTGTCCGGCAAAGAGCTGGACAGCTTGCTTCCGGTGTTGCCCTACATGCTGGTCGCCGGAGTCGCGGCGCTATGGCTGGCCCGGTCTGTCAACATTTTGGCGACAGGCGAAGAGGTTGCCAAAGGCTTGGGACAAAAAACGGGCCTCGTCAAGCTGCTGATTGCGCTCACCGTGATCCTGCTTGCGGGCAGCTCGGTCGCGGTCGCAGGTTCGATCGGCTTTGTCGGGCTGGTGATTCCGCACATCGCCCGCTTTCTGGTCGGCATCGACTATCGCTGGGTCATTCCGTACAGCGCGGTTTTGGGCGCCATCTTGCTGGTCGGCGCGGATATTGCGGCACGCTTTTTGATTATGCCCGCCGAGATGCCGCTCGGGGTCATGACGGCGCTGGTCGGTGCGCCTTTCTTTGTCTATACGGCCCGCAAAGAGTACCGCGCGAAAGGAGCATCGCAATGAATCGGCTATTTTCGATCCGAAGCTGGACCGGACGCTTTGCGCGGCTACTGCCGCAGAAGACGATGCTGCTTCTTGCGGTATTGCTGCTGTGTACCGTCGTCGGGATGGTCGTCAGCGTGCAGTTGGGCAGCAAATGGATCCCGCTGCCGGACGTCGTGCGCACGCTGTTTGGCTACGGTACACCAGAGCAGACCCTGGTCATCGGCAAGCTCCGGCTGCCGCGCGTTCTGCTCGCCGTGCTCGTCGGCGCGGCGCTGAGCGTCTCGGGGGCGATTTTGCAGGGCGTGGCCCGTAATCCGCTCGCTTCGCCCGATGTGATCGGGGTGACGGGGGGAGCTGCTTTTGCCGCGGTCGCGTTCATCACCTATACGGCGGGAGCGGTCAGTGTGCGGTGGCTTCCGCTGGCGGCTTTTTGCGGGGCGGCGCTCGTTTCGCTGTTGATTTACTTTTTGGCCTGGAACAAAGGGGTGACGTCCACGCGGCTGATTTTGGTCGGAATCGGGGTAGCTGCCGTCACCAGCGCGTTGACCATGCTGATGATCGTCCTCAGTCCGATTACGGCGGCCAGCAAGGCGTACATCTGGATGACAGGCAGCATCTACGGCGCGTCGTGGGAAAACGTGTACGCCATGCTGCCCTGGGTGATCGTGTTCATTCCTTGGGCGCTTTTATACGCCCGCATCCTCGACGTCCAAGAGCTGGGGGACGAGCTGGCGACAGGGCTTGGCGCGCGCGTGCAGCTTCACCGTTGCATCCTCATGTTCATCAGCGTCGCCTTGGCAGGGGCGGCAGTTGCCGTCGCGGGCGCCGTCGGCTTTATCGGGCTGATCGGCCCGCATATCGCCCGAAAGCTTGTCGGCCCGTCTCACGGCCGCGCCATTCCCGTGGCGGCCCTGATCGGCAGCCTGCTCTTGCTGACTGCGGACACGGTTGCCCGGCTCGCCTTTCAACCGCTCGATGTTCCGGCAGGCGTCTTTACAGCGGGCGTAGGCGCTCCTTTTTTCCTCTATTTGCTCTACCGAAGCCGCAATCGCTAGAAAAGCAAGCTCCGGCCGCTTCCCGGGATTCCACCGGGGAGCGGATTTCTTTTGCCGCAGGCAGAAGCTGTCGCGTATTGACTTTTCCCTCCAAAAGCAGTAAGCTAGGCATATAGAATGTTAGTGAGTGCTAACTATAAAAATCTAGGCAGACGGGAGGGCGAAGGGAAGGAGCAAGCGGCTATGGACACCAAAGAAAAGCTGATGGCAGCCGCCATCGAGTTAATGGCAGCAAAAGGCTACAAAGGCGTATCGACAAAAGAAATCGCTGCCGCTGCCCAGGTTAGCGAAATGACGCTGTTTCGCCATTTTGGCAGCAAGCAAAATCTGCTCGACCAGGCAGTGGAGCGCTACCATTACTCCGTGGAGATGGAGCGGATTTTCGCCGAACAGATCGTCTGGGAGCTGCGGACTGACCTCTTGATGGTGAGCCGGATGTACCACGAGATCATGGAGCGCAATCGCAAGCTGTTTCTCATCGTGCTCAAGGATGACGACCTCGTGGCCATCCGCGAAAAGGCGCAAAAGCATCCGCGCAAGCTGCTGGAGCTGTTGACGCAGTATTTTCAGGTCATGCAGGAGAAGAACAAGTTGATCGCCACCGATGCCGAAGCGCAGGCGATTACCTTCCTGTGGATGAACTACGGGGCGTTCATGACGCATTTGTACGGGGCAGAGACGATCACAAACGTCACGAGGCAGCGGTTCATGGAATCGAGCATCGACTTGTTCGTCAGGGCGCTGACTCCCTGATTGTTGGAAAAAGCATGCGGGCAGGAAGCGCAAGCATACCGCATGTACACATGGGAGGTGGGAACGTGAACAGCAAACCGTCTTTCGCATTACCGAAAAGGGTTGGACAAACCGCCGCGACCGGGTTCCAGATCGGCGTGCGCAGAACGCTGCCGATATCGAGCGAAGGGGCCTGGACTTTTTTGACGTCACGAGAGGGCTTGAAGCTGTGGCTGGGCGAATGGCCGCTGCCTGCCTTTCAGGTGGGAGAAGCGTTTTCGTGTGCAGAAGGGATTTCCGGGGAGTTCAAGGTCGTCAAGCCGTTTCAGCAGCTTCGCCTGCGGTGGAAAAAGCCGGAGTGGGAAAAGCCGTCGACCTTGCAAATCCGCTTGGTAGCCGCCAAAAACGGGAGAACGACGATCAGCTTTCACCAGGAAAACCTCCCGGACAGCGCGGCGCGCGAACAGATGAAGCAGCAGTGGGAGGAAGCGCTGGAAAAGCTGAAAGAAAAAGCGGAGGAAAACGAGGGGAGAAGTGTCCAGTGAACAAGTTCAGCCATATCGATCTGCGCGTGAAAAGTCTGGAAAAATCGTTGCCCTTTTACGAAAAGCTGCTGCCTGCGCTCGGGTTTACGCGCACGTTTCACAGTGCGAACTGGCGCGTGTTTGCAGCGGAAGGCGAGCTGCCGAGCGTGCCGTACTTTGCGATCACCGAAGACCCGGAGCACGTCCCGAACGGCAATCTGATCGGCTTCTGGGCGAGCGATCGGGACGAGGTAGACCGGATGGCCGCGCTCGTGGAGCAGTCCGGGGGCATCATTCACCAAGGGCCGCAGCTGTTTCCCATCAGCCCCACCTACTACGCAGTCTACTTCCAGGACCCGTGCGGCAACCAGTACGAGATCGTGCATCGTCTGAATTAAACGAAAGAGTTGCCCTGAAAAACAACAGAAGAGCAGGAAGCGAACGGAACGGTCATTTTCGCGGTTATTCCCGTGGCCGTTTGCCGTTGCGCGCTGCAGGAGCGGCTCTGTTTTTGGCGCGGCGTGCTTCTATGCAGCAAGTCTGCGGCGGATGGCGCGGTTTCTTTCTCTTTGCTTTTTCGATGACACAGCACAGGCAGCCAGCCTGTGTTTTTTTGTGGGACAAAACGAAAAGCGCGTGAACAGGACGATTCTGAAGGAGGAAAAACGAATGACCGAACAAATGGTGAATCGAAATGGTGTAGAGCTTTGCACGGAGAGCTTCGGCAATCCGGGCTATACGTTCGAGGACATGGCAGACGACGCGATTCACATACTCGATGCCTACCGGATCGAGCGGGCGCACATCGTCGGCATGTCGATGGGCGGGATTATCACGCAGATCATCGCTTTGCGGCATCCGGACAGGGTGCGGACGATCAGCTTGCTGGCCACGTCGAATTTCGCCCCGGATTTGCCGCCGATGGAGGAGAAGATCGGGCAATTTTTCAGCAAGGCAGAAAAGATCGATTGGGAAAAGGAGGAGGACGTGATCGCCTTTTCCGTCGCGAAGTGGAAAGTGCTTGTCGGCTCCAAGTACCCGTTTGACGAAGGGCGGACGTATGAGCTGGCAAAAGCGGAAGTAAAACGCAGCCGCAAGATGGCCAACATCAACAATCACGCGCTGATTCCCGGCAGCGAACCGTATCTGGCCCGGACGGCGGAAATCATGGCCCCTGCCCTGGTCATTCACGGCACAGAGGACCCGATCATTCCGTATCCGCACGGTGTCGCGCTGGCGCGGACGATTCCCGGCGCTGTACTGGTGACGCTGGAAGGCACCGGGCATGAGCTTCCAGAAGGCGACTGGGAGGTGATCGTCGGCGCCATCTTGCAGCATACGCAGGAGGGCGGCGAAGCGTAGCAGGCGGCCCGTGCTACCGCCCTGCTTCTTCGATCTCGTCTTCCTCGCAGAGCAAACGCTCCATCTGCTCGCGGTCCACATGCGCGAGTCCCCAGTCGCAGATCATTTCCAAAAGCGGGATGAGCGAGCGTCCTTTTTCCGTCAGCGCGTACTCGACGCGGGGCGGCACCTCGGGATAGACGGTTCTCGACACGAGGCCGTCTTCCTCCAGTTCGCGCAGCTGGTTGGTCAACGTTTTGTGGGAGATGTCACGGATGTAGCGATGCAGCTCCCCGAAGCGCCTGGGCGCGTGTTCGTACAGCTCGTACAAAATCATCACTTTCCACTTGCCCTGGATGATTTGCAAGGTAGCGTCAAATTCGTTCAAGTACTTTTTCTTCGTCATGGTTCTGTCCTCTCTTACCTCCAGGTTCGTAACCCACTTCAAGGTGCATACTGGTGAAGGGCCGGCGTTTCTGTATATACTCACTTTACCATGAATCAACAAGGAAAGAAGGTACTGTGGATGAAAACGGGATTTGTCGTGATTACAGGGGCTTCGTCCGGCATCGGCAAAGCGACGGCCGCCCTGTTTATCGAAAAAGGACACAACGTGCTTTTGATTGCGCGGCGCATGGAGCGGCTGGAGGAATTTCAGAGCGCTACGGTCCGCAAGGCGCAGGTAGACGTGACGGACGAGCAGGCGTTGAAGAAGGCGATCGCGGAAGCGGAGGCGCAGTTCGGCCCGGTGGAGGCGATCGTCAACAATGCGGGGCGGATGCTTCTCGGCGATATCAGCAAGCAGGACAGCAGCGAATGGAAAGACATGTACGCGGTCAATGTCATCGGTGTGTTGAACGGCATGCAGGCCGTGCTGCCGTCGATGATTGAGCGCAAGACGGGCACGATCATCAACATCAGCTCGATTGCGGGCAAAAAGACGTTTGCCGACCATGCCGCTTACGTAGGCACGAAATTCGCCGTTCACTCGATCAGCGAAAACGTGCGTGAAGAAGTAGCGAAGCACAACGTCCGCGTCATGACGATTGCCCCTGGTGTCGTCGAGACAGAGCTGTTGAGCCACACGACCGACGAGGCGATCAAAGCGAGCTACACGGATTGGAAGCACTCGATCGAAGGCGGTCTCGATCCGAAAACGGTAGCGGAGACGATCTACTTTGCATTCAGCCAGCCGCAGCATGTCAATATTCGCGAGATTGTGCTGGCGCCGACGAGACAGCAAGGATAACAAGCGAGACCCCTAGGCGACCGTCTGGGGGTGTTTGGCGAGCCGCCGGAGCGAACGGCGGCCGATGTACGGTGCCGATTATCGGGTTGACCCGATCGGCACAGGAAAAACTCCCTGTTCAAATCTGGATTTTGTGCATGGCTTACTGGAGAGGCCCCTCTTTATAATGGGAGAGTGACTACTCATTACCGAGGGAAAAGAGGACCGAGCATGCGCAAGCGATTCATGACAGAGGAAGTGGCCGGCTTTGCATTGTCTATCCATGTGCCGAGCAGCTATACAGAAAGAAACAGGCGCTATCCGGTCGTCTACGTGCAAGACGCAGGCAGCGTCGTCATGGATGCGTACAATTACCTGGAGCATTTGTTCATCCATAAACAGCTTCCCGAACTGATATTCGTCGGGATCAAGCCGCACGACCGCAATCACGACTATACGCCGTGGCCGGCAGGTGCGCTTGTTTCGGACAGGCCGGCGTTTGGCGGCGGAGCGAACCGCTATGTGCAAGTGCTCGCAGACGAGATCAAGCCGTACATCGACGCGAACTACCTGACCATGCCGGAGCCGGAGAACACGGCGATAGCAGGTTGCTCGCTCGGGGGACTGGTCAGCGCCTACGCGTATTACAATCGGCCGGATACGTTTGGCAAAAGCGCCTGGATATCTGCTTCGTTCTGGTACGAGGGCTTTATCCCGTATATGCAAAAGACGGCTTTGCCTGATGAAAAGCACCGCATTTACATGTACGTCGGCGAGCTGGAAGGCGCCTACAAACAGACCATTCAGTCGGGGATGCTCGCGCAAACAAAAGAGGCGCATCGGATCTTGCTCGCCAAAGGCTTTCCCGAGGAAAATCTGAAATTCGAGACCGATCCGCTCGGGACGCACGATTCCTTTTTCTTCGCGATTCGCTTCCTGAATGCGTTGAAATGGCTGTTTGGCGACGGCACCGATGCGTTTTTGCGCTAAAGACAGGCGGAGCGCTTGCTGCACCTCCGTACTGCGCCGGGAACCCGAATGTCCCGCATGTATAGAAGGAGAAAATCGGGACACACTGAAAGGCATACACTGTTAACCACCTTTTTCAACCCTCGCACTTTGCCATGCGAGGGATTTTTTTTTGCCCAGATATCCGGTGACTCGTACGAGCTTGCTTCTATTGACAGACAAATCTGGGACTGCTATAAAAAAATAGTGGATAGCACTCTCGATGCCAGAGTGCTAACAAGTGTGTCGTGCAAAAGAAGAAGGGAGAATGTCTGATGGAAAAGAAGCAGTTTCAGGCAGAATCGACGCGACTGTTGGAAATGATGATCCATTCCATTTACACGCAAAAAGAAATTTTTCTGCGTGAGCTGATTTCCAATGCCAGCGATGCGATTGACAAAATCTATTACAAATCGCTGACCGATTCCCAACTCGTTTTTGATAAAGACAATTACTTCATTAAAATTACCATCGACAAGGACGCCCGCGAGCTGACGATTACGGATACGGGGATCGGGATGACGGCCGAAGAGCTGGAAACCAATCTGGGAGTCATCGCCAAAAGCGGCTCGCTCGCCTTCAAAAAAGAAATCGAAGCCAAGGATGGCTACAACATTATCGGGCAATTCGGGGTGGGCTTCTACTCCGCCTTTATGGTCGCCGATGTCGTGACCGTCATCAGCAAGGCGCTGGGGGCAGAGACAGGTTACAAATGGCAGTCCAGCGGCGCGGATGGCTATACGATTGAACCGTACGAAAAAGAGACAGTCGGTACGACGATCATTCTCAAAATCAAGGAGAATACCGAAGAAGAGCGCTACGACGAGTTTTTGGAAGAGTATCGGATACGCGCGATCATCAAAAAGTATTCGGACTTCATCCGCTACCCGATCAAGATGGACGTGACCACCCACAAGCCAAAAGAGGGCAGCGACAACGAATTTGAAGAAACGCGGGAAGAACAGATCATCAACAGCATGGTGCCGATCTGGCGCAAGAACAAAAGCGAGCTGACGGACGAGGATTACGAGCAGTTTTACGCTAGCAAGCATTACGGCTTTGACAAGCCGCTGGCGCATATCCACGTCAGCGCGGACGGAGCCGTCGTGTATCAGGCGATTTTGTACATTCCGGAAAGCATTCCGTTTGACTACTATACGCGCGAGTATGAAAAAGGTCTGGAGCTGTATGCCAATGGCGTACTCATCATGAACAAATGCGCTGACCTGCTGCCGGACTATTTCAGCTTCGTCAAGGGGATGGTCGATTCCGAGAGCCTGTCCCTCAACATTTCCCGAGAAATGCTACAGCATGACCGCCAACTGAAGCTGATCGCGAAAAACATCGCCAGCAAAATCAAAAGTCAGCTGCAAAGCATGCAAAAAAACGAGCGGGAGAAGTACGAGAAGTTTTATCAGGCGTTTGGCAGACAGCTCAAATACGGCGTGTACAGCGATTTCGGCACGCATAAGGACACGCTGCAAGACCTCCTGATGTTCTACTCCTCCAAGGAGAAAAAGCTGGTGACGCTGGCTGAGTACGTGGAGAGAATGCCGGAGGATCAAAAATACATTTACTACGCAACCGGAGAATCGAACGAGCGCATCGAGAAGCTGCCGCAGACCGAGCTGGTGGCCGACAAAGGCTATGAAATCCTGTACTTCACGGAAGACATCGACGAGTTTGCGATCAAAATGATGCGCACCTACAAAGAGAAGGAGTTCCGCTCCGTATCCAGCGCCGATTTGGGCATCGAAGCGGACGACCAGGACAAGGCGGCAGACAGAGAGAAGGAGGACAACCAAGAGCTGTTCGCGTACATGAAGAGCCTGCTCGAAGGAAAAGTGACCAACGTAAAAGCGTCCAAGCGTCTGAAGTCCCATCCGGTTTGCCTGTCCACCGAGGGCGATGTCACCATCGAGATGGAAAAAGTCTTGAACGCCATGCCGAACAGCCAGGGCGTGAAGGCGCAAAAAGTGCTGGAAATCAACGTGAACCACGACGTGTTCCAGTCGCTCAAGGCCGCTTTTGCCGAGGACAAGGAAAAAGTGAATTTGTACACCACCCTGCTCTACAATCAGGCTTTGCTGATCGAAGGCTTGCCGGTTGAAGACCCGGTCGAGTTTACAAACAACATTTGCAAAATCATGGTGTAACCCGCGCCAAGCGCAGCGGACAAGGAGCGGGAAACACGCACGAAGAGGGATGCATAGACGGCATCCCTTTTTTGCGTGCGACGGGCAGTTGCCTCTTTGCGAGGAAAGCGCCTGAGCTAGCCGCGCACAGCAGTCTTGCTATTCGCCAGCCCAGCCGATAAGATGGAAAAAATACAAGCTCTGGAGGAGAGAACGAAATGTGGGAAGAGAAGTGGCAAAAGGACCGTATTGTCGATGCGGATGAACTGAGAAGGCTGGTGGGAGTTCCGCACGAGACCGTTGCGAACAAGAGCATTGCGCAGGTGGAAGAGCACGTCATCCGTTACTTGTCCATGTCGCCGCTGTTTTTTCTGGCGACAACAGATGCCGACGGGCGTTGCGATGTTTCCCCGCGCGGCGATGAACCTGGCTTTGTCAAGGTGCTGGACGAGCGACACCTGATTTTTCCGGAAAGAATGGGAAACAGACGGGTGGACTCCTTGTTGAATATCGTGGCAAACCCGCGGGTCGGGATGATTTTTCTCATTCCCGGTCTGGAAGAAGTGCTGCGCATCAACGGAAAAGCGGTGATTACGAAAAACGCCGAACTGCTGGCGGCGCAGAACTGGAAAGGAAAAACGCTCGGTCTCGGTGTCGTCGTCGAGGTGGAGGAATGCTTCATTCACTGTCCGCGCGCGTTCAAGCAGGCAGGCTTGTGGCAGACGGAGTCGTGGCCGGAAAAAGCCGCTATGCCGTCGGTCATGGACATGTTTCGCGCCCATTTGCGAATCAACGGGGTTGCGTTGAAGGAAAACGGGTAGCTCCCGAGGACGCAACAAAAAAGCCTCCCGCGAATGCCTGGTGCAATCGCGGGAGGCTTGGTCTTGTCAGGCAAACACAGCGGAAACCGGATGGGTTCGCGGTGTGGCTCTGGTTAGTTTTCCACTGCCTTGACTTGTTCGATTTTTGCTTTGCGCAGCTTGTAAATCACGACCAGCAGGATAAACCAGACCGGAGTGACGAACAAGGCAACGCGCGTATCCTCGGCAAGGCCGAGCACGACGAGAATGAACGCCAGGAAAGCGAGAATCAGGTAATTGGCGAACGGATAGAGCGGCATCTTGAACTTGTTGGCTTGTGCCAGCTCCGGTCTTGTCTTGCGGTACTTCATGTGGCAAATCACGATAATGCCCCAGATGTACAGGAAGCTGAGTGTCGAGATGCTCGTAATCAGGGTGAAGACGCCTTCTGGCATGACGTAGTTCAACACAACCGCAATCAGAACGACGACAGTAGAGAAGAACAGGGCATTGGCAGGCACCTGACGGGCTGTCAATTTGGTCATGGACGCAGGTGCGTTGTTTTCTTTACCGAGCGAGTAGAGCATCCGGCTTGTACTGAAGATCGCGCTGTTGCACGCTGAAGCGGCGGAGGTCAGCACGACGAAGTTGACGATTCCTGCTGCGGCAGCGATTCCGATTGCCGCAAACACTTGAACGAACGGACTCTCGCTCGGGATGATGGCGTTCCATGGATAGATGCTCATGATAACGCTGAGAGCGCCGACGTAGAAGATCAGGATACGAAGCGGAATATTGTTGATCGCTTTTGGAATCACGCGCTCAGGGTCTTTTGTCTCTCCGGCCGTCAGTCCGACAAGCTCGATACCCGCAAAGGCGAACACGACCATCTGGAAGGAGAGCAAGAAGCCGGTGATGCCGTTCGGGAACATGCCGCCATGGCTCCACAGATTGGAGAAGCTGGATGCGCCGGAGTTTGTGGAGAAGCCCTTGATAATCATGAAGATTCCCACGACGATCAAAGCGAGAATCGCGATAACTTTAACGAGCGCAAACCAGAACTCCATTTCGCCGAAAAGCTTGACCGTTGCCAGGTTCATGATGAGCAGAACCACGAGCGCAATCAATCCCGGCATCCATTGCGGAACCTCAGGGAACCAGTATTGCGTGTACATGCCGACAGCCGTCAAGTCGGCCATGGCAATCGAGATCCAGCAGAACCAGTACGTCCAGCCTGTGACGAACGCTGCCATGTTTCCGAGATAGTCTTTTACGAAGTCAACAAAGGAATGATAATTCAGGTTACTGAGAAGAAGTTCGCCGAGCGAGCGCATGATCAGAAAGCAAACCATGCCGGTAATCAAGTAAGCGAACAGGATGGACGGACCAGCCAGGTGAATGGATTTTCCCGCACCGAGGAATAAACCTGTCCCGATGGCTCCGCCGATTGCGATGAGTTGAACATGCCTGTTTTTCAAGCCTCGCGCCAAATTTTGCTGTTGCATGTGATCCCCCTCATTTCTCATGCGTGTCATTCATTTACGATTGTGGGTAAAATAACAGCCGCCAATCTTCCGAAAAGTTTATCAAACTTTGTAAATTCATCTTACCATAGGGATACAAAATAAAGACAAGGTGAAGTTGCTTCCATCCAAAAAAACGCTTACATTTTTCAGTGAAGTAGACATTTTGCAGGTTTGTCGGTAGGTTCCCCTCCCTTTTTTTCGGAGCAAATATGAACGGTTATTCAATTGCGAACGCACAGCGAACCTGGCGTCATTCCTACTTTCTCACAACAAAAAAAGGAGCGGGAAAAATAGGCGGGTCCTACTTTTCGCTGTCCTTTTGCCGGCAAGGCTACCTCCTGATGGTGGCTGGGGCTTTCCCCGGAGATGAACATGCATCCATCCGCGCGTGAGGTATTCGCGTGCGTTTTTTTTGATAGTAAATGATTCAAAAAAGCTTGTCAAATGAAAATTTGCAATGAACAGACTGTTTTAATCATAAAACATTTTTGACTGATGGAAGTCCAGATTCTGCCACGATGCGGTGAGGAATTGCGTCCAAAAGGGAAAGGGGCGAAAGGTGGCAGGTCGCAGCCGATGGCTGGTGGAGCGGAGAGCGAATTCACAAGCGAATGGAACAAAAGCGGAGCGATGTGAATAAAAAGTAGCACAGCTCGATAGAGGAGGGCTGTGCTTCTTCGCCGTTGTTGCGGCGCTGATGGGCACGTTTACGGTCGAGAAACCGGCAGCGTGAACCCCCGTCTGACGCGGCGGAAAACGGAAAATGAGGATTGACAGGCGAATGAATATCCGATAAATTTTGCATTAGGGAAACATTTTTATACACAAGCATATTATTTTGCTGTGGAGAATATTATTGGTTAACAACTACAATTTTGTGTATAAGCATAGATGAGCCAGCCCTATCGGATGGTGCTGGGAAATCTATGGTCAACGACAGGCAAGAACGAACACCCATGATTAGATACTTTGGAGGGAATCTCATGAATCGTGCAGTGTCAGTCAGAGAGCTTCACGTCTCCTATTTTGGAGTCGAAGTGGTGCGCAATGTCACATTTGCCATCGAACAGGGAAGCATGGTGGGCGTGATAGGTCCAAACGGAGCGGGGAAGTCGACCATGATCAAGGCCATGCTCGGATTGATCGGCAAGGACAAAGGAGACGTCCTGTTTTCCGGCAAGGAAGTGAATGAAGTCCGCAAGCAAGTCGCCTACGTGCCGCAACGGAGCCAGATCGACTGGACGTTTCCGATCACGGTGATGGATACCGTTCTCATCGGAACGTACCCGAGCATCGGCTGGTTCCGCTTTCCGAAAAAGAAGGAAAAGGCGTGGGCGATGGAATGCCTGCGCAAAGTCGGTCTGGAGGACTTTGCGAAGCGGCAGATCGGCGAGTTGTCCGGCGGCCAGCAGCAGCGCGTCTTTTTGGCCAGGGCACTGGCGCAAAAGCCGGAACTGCTCCTTCTGGACGAGCCGTTTGTCGGGATCGACGTCGCCAGCGAGGAGACGATTGTGCGGATTTTGAAGGAGTTGAAGCGTGAGGGCAAAACGATCGTGGTCGTCCACCATGACCTGAGCAAGGCGAATGCGTACTTCGACCAGCTGCTGCTTTTAAACAAGGAGCTGATCAAGTTCGGAACCGTCGAGGAAGTGCTGAATCGAGAGGTCATGGAGAAAGCATACGCGCATCAACTTCAATTTCTCGAGAAGGTCGAGGTAACGGCGTGATGGATTTTTTACAAGCAATCGCACACTATGGATTTTTGCAAAAGGCTTTGTTTACATCGGTGGTAGTCGGCATGATCTGCGGGGTCATCGGCAGCTTTATTATCTTGCGGGGCATGTCGCTGATGGGGGACGCGATCTCCCACGCGGTTTTGCCGGGAGTAGCCCTGTCGTACGCCTTCGGAGTGAATTTTTTCCTGGGGGCGGTCGCCACTGGCGTCTTGACGGCCATCGGAATCGGCTACGTCAGCCAGAACAGCCGGATCAAGAACGACACGGCTATCGGAATTTTGTTTACCTCGGCTTTTGCCCTGGGGATCATCATGATTACGATGCTGAAAAGCAGCACGGACCTGTATCACATCCTGTTCGGGAACGTGCTGGCGGTCCGGCCGTCCGACATGTGGGTAACCGTCGGCATTGGCGTGATTGTGATCGTGACCGTCTTCGCGTTTTTCAAGGAGCTGCTGCTGACGTCGTTTGACCCGACGATTGCGGCCGCCTACGGGTTGCGCAACAATCTCATCCACTACCTGCTGATGACTTTGCTGACGATGGTGACCGTGGCGTCGTTGCAGACGGTGGGCATCGTACTGGTAGTCGCCATGCTGATTACCCCGGCTGCGACCGCGTATTTGTTGACGGACCGTCTGTCGGTGATGATTTTCCTGGCCGCCGGCTTCGGGGTCATCTCGTCTATCATCGGTTTGTACTTCAGCTTTACCTACAATCTGGCTTCGGGGGCAACGATCGTCATGGTGGCAACCGCGCTGTTTCTCATGGCGTTTCTGTTCTCCCCCAAGCACGGGGTTGTCTGGAAAACGATTCGAGCCCGGCAAAAAAAAGTCGAGCTTTCCAGGTAAAGGAGAATTCGCATGAAAAAATGGAGTTTGTTTCTCGTCTTTGTCCTGGCAACGGTCCTGCTTGCTGCATGCGGCGCTCCGCAAGACAACTCGGCCGAGCCGGGCAAATCCGGCAGCGACAAGCTGCGAGTGGTCACGACGTACTCGATTTTGTACGACATTGTCAAAAACGTGGGCGGCGATCGCGTCGAAATTCACAGCCTGGCTCCCGTCGGCTCCAACCCGCACGAATACGATCCGTTGCCGGTTGACGTGCAGAAAACAACCGATGCCGATGCCGTGTTCTACAACGGCCTGAATCTGGAGGCAGGAAACGCGTGGTTTGAAAAGCTGATGCACACAGCAGGCAAGTCCGGTCCGGATGCGCCCGTGTTCCGCCTGAGCGAAGGCGTAGCCGCTAAGCATTTGACCACCAAAGGCAAGGAAAGCGAAGAAGACCCGCACGCCTGGCTGGACATTCGCAACGGCATCAAGTACGCGGAAAACGCACGCGACGCCCTCATCAAAATCGACCCGGCACACAAGGAGACGTACGAGCAGAACGCAAAGGCGTACATCGAAAAGCTGCGCGCCCTGCATGAAGAAGCCGTCAAGCAGTACAGCCAGATCCCGCGCGAACAGCGCTTCCTGGTTACGAGCGAAGGCGCGTTTAAATACTTCAGCGAGGCGTACGATTTCGACGCCGCCTACATTTGGGAAATCAACTCGGAAAACCAGGGAACGCCTGAGCAGGTCAGCCAGGTAGTCGACCTGATCCGCGCGAAAAAAATTCCGGCGCTGTTCGTCGAAACGAGCATCGACCCGCGCAGCATGGAAATGGTCTCGCGCGAAACCGGCGTGCCGATCGTCGGCAAAGTGTTCACCGACTCGCTCGGCAAGCCAGGCGAGGACGGCGATACGTACATCAAGATGATGGAGTGGAACATCAAGACGATTTACGAAGGGTTGACAAAAAAATAGACAGCAAAGCATGCACAGTTCTCCTGGTGGGGAACTGTGTTTTTGTTGGCAAACGATTCGACGAGAAGAGCAAAGGATTGTCTCGTAAAAAAACACAAGATTGAGTATAATAGTTGAGTGTGAAATGGGACTGCGGAGTCTTGCAAGCAATCAATCTGTGACGTTGAAAGAGAGTGGGAATGTATGGGTCGCAAGTGGAACAATATCAAAGAGAAAAAAGCTTCGAAGGATGCGAGCACCAGTCGTATATATGCCAAGTTCGGGAAGGAAATTTATGTGGCCGCCAAGCAAGGCGAGCCGGACCCCGAGTCCAACCGGGCTTTGAAGGTCGTTCTGGAGCGAGCCAAAACCTACAACGTACCGAAAGCCATTATTGACCGCGCGATCGAAAAAGCGAAGGGCGGATTCGAAGAAAACTACAGCGAGCTGCGCTACGAAGGCTTCGGACCGAACGGCTCCATGGTCATCGTCGACGCCTTGACGAACAACGTCAACCGCACGGCGTCTGAAGTGCGCGCCGCCTTCAACAAAAACGGCGGAAACATGGGCGTGACAGGCTCTGTCGCTTACATGTTCGATCCGACGGCGGTGTTTGGCCTCGAAGGCAAAACGGCCGAGGAGGTCCTCGAAATCCTGATGGAAGCCGAGGTAGACGTTCGCGACATTCTGGAAGAAGACGGAGCGGTGATTGTCTACGCCGAGCCGGAGCAGTATCATGCCGTGCAGGAAGCGCTCAAGAAAGCAGGCATCACCGAGTTCACCGTAGCCGAGCTGACCATGCTCGCGCAAAACGAAGTGACGCTGTCCGAAGAGGCGCAAGCCCAGTTTGAAAAAATGATCGACGCCCTCGAAGACCTTGACGATGTGCAACAGGTGTACCACAACGTCGACCTGGGGGAATAGGGTCAAGAAGAGAAAGACCTTTGCCGCGTGGGTGGCAAAGGTCTTTTTGCTTGCGGCGGCACCTGCAAACGAACAGGGAACGGCTGCTGCGACGCGGAGGAAAGGGCGAGCCTACATGCGGCCTAAAAATAAAACCGCCTCCGAAAAGGAGACGGCATATATCGAGCTCGCTAGTTTTGAGGTGGTACCGATCATCACGTGCGACGCATCTACCTCCTGAAGGGAGTTAAAAGCTGTTAGCCGTGTTGCGGTTTTCCTTTACTCACTAGGTGATCGTGTACATCATCCATGGCACATCGCCTCCGAAGGGACTACAGCCTGTTTGAACACACACCACCGAGCTCGATGAAAATAGTATGATCCGATTTCCGGCTTTTATACGCGCGAATCGCGAATGGCAAAACGCGCTGCGATGGCAACCGTTATTTCAACAGTCGCGCGGAAAGGGCGTTCAGCATCGACTGGTTGCTGTAGGCGGTGCCTCCGGCCAATCCGGGATTGACGGCATTTTCGTAGACCTGCCGGTTTTTGACTACACGCAGGTTGTTCCATTCGTTTTGCTGTTTCACCTGTTCAAAAGCGCGGGCGGCATCAGGATCGCTGCTTTTATCGACCATCACGAACAGATGATCCGGGTCTGCCTGGGCCAGCTCTTTCAGGGAGAGCGCCACGGGCTCTTTTGCTTGCTCCACGACGCTTGGCATTGCCAGTCCCAGATCGGTGTACAGCAAATAGTTGTACCGCTCGTTTTTCGGATAAACGAGAAAAGCGCCTTCGTGGAACCAGGCAGTCAGCACGATTTGGTCCTTGATCGGAGCCAACTTGTCACGAGTCTTTTCCGTATTCGTCCGGACCTTGCTTACAATCGCCTCGACGTTGGCGTCTTTGCCGCGCACTTCTGCAAGCAGCCGCAGGTTGTCTTCCCAATGCGCTCCGTTCGAGGAGACAGGGATCACCGCTGCCGCGCTTTGCAGCTTGCTACGCTTTTCTTCGGACGTCTTGTCGGAGGTCAGGATCGTGTCCGGCCCCAGGGCGGCAAGATCGCCGACGTGGTCTGCGATGTTCGCCGGGAGCTTTAGCGTATTTTGCGTAATTGCGGCGTATTCTTGTGGAAACGCCCCTGATTTTTCCACCGTGGCGGCAAACGGCGGGATGCCGGTCAAAAGCGCATCTTCAAAGCTGCTGCGAGACTCGACAAAGGCGATTTGCTTCGTGCGCGCCGGGATTTCATAGGTGTTGCCCAAATACTGGATAGAGCGTGTCGGCTTGGCGGCACGATCGCCTGCGGCTTGTCCTCCCGGCCCGCTCGCACCGCATGCTGTCAGCACCAGAAAAACAGCTGTTATAGGGATGGCCAGTAGCTTTTTATACATCGCTTCGTCACTCCGATCGTACCATGGTCTGTTTTTTGCAAGAGAGGTGATCCCAGTAAATTATAGGCTACCCGAATCGGGGTGGACTGCCTCATTCCTGAACTTTTTCAGACATTCTCCGGAATCCTTGGTTTTTTCAAAATTGACACCGCCAGAACGATTATGCTTTACTGAAATCAATGATCGCCCAACAAGCAAATAGCGGCGGATGATGATTGTAGGAGAGACTAAACGAACCGTTTAGCACCGAAGGAGCAAGTCCCATAAACCCTTTGGGATCAATCTCTCAGGTACCAGATACTACAATGCGGACGCACCTCTGGAGAGCGCTGACTAAGCCACCCAAGGGGAATACTCCCGGATTGCTGCGCGGAGCCAAACTCTCAGGTAAAAGGACAGAGGAAAGGTAGAGTATCGTCACTCTATCTTTCCCCTGTCCTTTTTCTATAAAAGAAAAGGCCAGCTTCCCGTCTCACGCATTTTGCTCGGATTGGGCAGTCTATGGAAAAGAAACCGCATCGCGAACAGGAGGAATCTCTTATGAACCACGAGCCTCACAAAAACGAGAACCGCGCCGTCTTGCTCATATCGTGCCCGGAGCGGCTGGGCATCATCTCGGCCGTCTCCAACCTGTTGTTTGGCTACAAAGCCAACATCGTGCAGTTCGACCAGCACACGACAGACCCGCGCGACGGCATGTTTTTCATGCGGATTTTGTTCGATCTGGAAGCGCTGCCCGAATCATTCGGAAAGCTGGAGCAGGATCTGGCGAAAATGGCCGAGGAGTACCCGATGGACTGGCGGCTCAGCAAAGAAAGCCAGCGAAAGCGCATGGCGATTTTCGTTTCCAAAATGGATCATTGCCTCGTCGAGCTGCTGTGGCGCGTCAAGTCGAAGGAAATTCTCGTGGATATTCCCATGGTCATCAGCAATCATCCAGACGCCAAAGAGACGGTGGAGGCGTACGGCATTCCTTTTTACCATATTCCGCTGACCACCCAGAGCAAGGAAGAGGCGGAGCGCAAAGCACTTGAGCTGTTGCAGGGCAACGTCGACTTCATCGTCCTGGCCAGGTACATGCAAATTTTGTCCCCGCGCTTCGTCGCGCAGTACCCGAATCGGATTATCAACATTCACCACTCCTTCCTGCCGGCGTTCATCGGGGCCAACCCGTACAAACGCGCCTTCCTGCGCGGGGTGAAGCTCATCGGGGCGACTGCCCACTACGTGACCAACGATCTGGACGAAGGGCCGATCATCGAGCAGGACGTCATTCGCGTCAACCACCGCTATACGGAGGAGGACTTGAAGGTGGCCGGACGCCACGTCGAGCGAAACGTCCTGGCGCAGGCGATCTCCTGGCATGTCGAGGATAAAGTGATCGTGTACGGGAACAAGACGATTGTGTTTGCGTAGCAATCTGGCGTGCGAACGAGAACCCGGAGCAGTTCCTCTGTCATGAAAAAATCCACCCCGCATCAGGTGGATTTTTTTGCTGTAAGGCTCATCTGGAAACCTCTTGACAACCATCTTCAAATATCAAGAAAAATGCTAAAATTTAACTGATGATGAAATGAGGGGAGGTATACATGTGATTCCGATTGTTTTCTATCTGATCCTGCTAGCAATCTTTATTTACTTACTTACGAAAAGGTCAGACTTCATTAGGAAGGATCGAAGGCTATTTATCGCATTGGCTGTAATGGTGTGCTTTGGGCTTATGATGAGCGTAGTGAATTTTTGCCGCAACTGCCCCCGTGACATTTTTTATGCCAGCAGGTATGGTGGAACATAGAAGTTTTCACGTACAGCTAAACAGGCGAGGGATGAGGTGAACAGATGCAGTTCTATTCCAAATACATAAAGAAATACGGTGTGGTCGCGAGCATCTCCATGGTGTTTCTGCTGGTGGAGGCGCTGTGCGATCTGTTGCAGCCGACAATCCTGTCGCGGATTATCGACATCGGGGTGGCAGAGCGCGACATGGATTACGTGCTGAAAACCGGGGGACTGATGCTCTTGATTACGGCGCTGGGCGCGGTCGCCGCCTCCATGCGCAACGTGCTCGCCACCTACGTGTCGCAAAACTTCGGGGCGCAGCTGCGGTCCGATTTGTTTTCCAAGGTGCAGTCCCTGTCGTTTGACAGTCTCAACAAGTTCGACCGGGCGTCGCTCGTCACGCGACTGACCAATGATGTCAACCAGGTGCAGGTGTTTGTCAACGGGATGATGCGCATTTTCGTCAAGGCGCCGCTGGTGTGCATCGGGGGACTGTTCATGGCGACGCAGCTGAACGCGGATTTGGCGGTCGTGCTGGTGGTAGTCGTGCCGATTGTCGGCTTGTTGATCGTTTTGAATCTGAAAATCGGTTTTCCGTTTTTTCTCAAGGTGCAGCAAGCATTGGACCGGGTCAACGGAACCATGCGCGAGTATTTGTCCGGGGTGCGAGTCGTCAAGGCGTTCAACCGCTTTGACTTCGAGGTGGGCAAATTCACGCGGGCCAACGAAGAGTTGCAGCGGAAGTCGCTGTCTGCCACGCGCGTCATGTCCGTATTCAGCCCGGCGATCATGCTGACGGTCAACCTCGGGATTGTCGCCGTGCTCTGGTTGGGCGGCCTCGGCGTCGAGCAAGGAAACATCCAGGTCGGACACATTGTCGCGTTCATCAACTACATGACGCAAATTTTGTTTTCGCTCATGATGATTTCGCTCGTTTTCAACATGTTCGTGCGGGCCAAGGCATCGGCTGGCCGGATCGGCGAAGTTTTTGCCGAAGAAAACCGGATGAGCTGGAAAGAGAGCGCGGCGCAAAGACCGGGAGCGGAAACGGGCCGGATTGACTTTGAACAGGTCAGCTTTTCGTACGATGACCCGGCTGGGCAGCTTGTCTTGAAGAACATTTCGTTTTCGTGCCTGCCCGGCGAGACGGTGGGGATCATCGGCTCGACAGGTTCGGGGAAAACCACGCTGGTCAGCCTGATTCCGCGCTTCTACGATGCGACGGCAGGGACGATTCGCGTAAACGGGCAGGATGTCCGCGAGGTGGACCCGGCCAAGCTGCGCGAAACCATGGCGATTGTTCCGCAAAAAACGACGCTGTTTACGGGAACGGTGCTGGAAAATATCCGCTGGGGCAAGGAGGAGGCCACGGAGGAGGAGGTCGAGGCGGCGGCCAGGATGGCAGAGGCCCACGCGTTCATTGCGGCGATGCCGGAAGGCTACCAGACGCGCGTCGGCCAGGGCGGAGTCAACTTTTCCGGCGGGCAGAAGCAGCGCATCTCCATCGCCAGAGCGTTGGTGAAACAGCCGGAGATTCTCATTCTCGACGACAGCACGAGCGCGGTCGACGTGGCGACGGAGAGCAAGATCAAGGAAGCGCTGCAAACGTACGCCAAAGGGCTGACCTGCATCCTGATCGCGCAGCGGATCACCTCTGTCATGGATGCCGACAAGATCGTCGTGCTCGACAACGGAGAGGTCGCCGGAATCGGCACGCATGAAACGCTACTGGCCACGTGCCGGGTGTACCAGGAAATCTTTACGTCGCAAATCGGCAAGGAGGTGAGCTAGGATGAGCCAGCAGCAAAAGCAACAGCCGTTTTTCCCTCCCCGTCCGGGCCGCGGCTTCGGACATGGCGGTGCGCGCGTGCCGGTGAGCAAGCCGAAAAACTTTTCCGCGACGCTGAAAAGACTGTGGCAGGCGTTCGGACGGGAAAAACGATGGCTGCCGCTCGTGTTCGCCATCGTTTTCGTGGATGGCTTGCTGATGCTCTCGGCCCCGTATCTGATCGGGAAGGCCATCGACGCGATGACAGGCGGGGCAGAGGCGTTCGGCTTTTTGGCGATCATCATTCTCGCTTTGCTCGGCTCGTACATCCTGGACGGAGCCTTGACGTTTTTGCAGGGCTGGATGATCGCCGGCATCACGCAGCGGATCGTGACCAACATGCGGCAGGCGTTGTTTGAGAAGCTGCAAAAGCTGCCGATTGCCTTTTTCGACTCGCGCACGCACGGCGAGCTGATGAGCCGCCTGACGAACGATATCGACAACGTCAGCAACTCCATCTCGCAGTCGACGACACAGCTGATGTCCGGGGTGATCGTACTCGCCGGGTCGCTGGTGATGATGCTCGTGCTTTCGCCGCTTCTCACACTCGCCTGCCTGATTACGGTGCCGCTCGTCTTTTTGCTCACCCGCACGATTGCGAAGCGAACCAGTGTGCTGTTCAAAAATCAGCAGATCGAGCTGGGCAAGCTGAACGGCCACATAGAAGAGACGATTTCCGGGATTCAGGTCGTCAAGGCGTTCAACCACGAGCAAAAGGCGATTGCCGACTTTGATGCGATCAACGACAGGCTGTGCAAGGTCGGGATGAAGGCGCAAGTCTGGTCGGGCTTTTTGATGCCGATGATGAACGTGATCAACAACCTCGGCTTTGCGATGGTGGCGATTGTCGGCGGAATCCTGGCGGTGAAAGGGATGATTACCGTCGGGGTGATCGCCAGCTTCCTCAGCTATTCGCGGCAGTTTGTTCGCCCGCTGAACGATCTCGCCAACATTTTCAACGTGTTGCAGTCTGGCGTAGCGGGCGCGGAGCGGGTGTTCGAGGTGCTGGACGAACGGGAGGAGCCGCTCGATCCCCCGGACGCCGCTCTGCTCAGCGAACCGAAAGGGCACGTCGTATTCGACCGGGTGAGCTTCGGCTATCACCCCGACCAGCCGATTTTGAAAAACGTCAGCTTCGAGGCGCAGGCGGGAAGCATGACTGCTCTGGTCGGTCCGACGGGCGCGGGCAAGACGACCGTCGTCAATTTGCTGACGCGCTTTTACGATGTGACGGAAGGAACGATTTACCTCGACGGCAAAGACATCCGCGAATACTCGCGGGACAGCCTGCGCAGAAGCTTCGGCTTCGTGTTGCAGGACACGTACCTTTTTTCCGGGACGATCAAGGAAAACATCAAGTACGGCAAGCCTGACGCGACAGATGCCGAAGTCGAGGTGGCCGCTAAAATGGCGCATGCCGATGTGTTCATCAACCGGCTGCCCAAGCGCTACGATACGCTGCTGACGGAAAACGGCGGCAATCTGAGCCAGGGACAGCGCCAGCTTTTGGCGATTGCCCGCGTCATCCTCGCCCGTCCGTCGCTTCTGATTCTCGACGAGGCGACGAGCAGCATCGACACGCGGACAGAGCTGATTATTCAGGATGCGCTCGCGTCGATCATGGAAGGGCGCACGAGCTTTGTGATCGCGCACAGGCTCGGCACGATTCGCGACGCCGATACGATCATGGTCGTGGATCGCGGAGAAATCGTGGAGAAAGGTAGCCACGACGACCTGATTGCGCAAAAAGGGGTGTACTACCAGCTGTTTTACAACCAGTTCAAAAATGTGCAGGCCGCTTCGTCCTGATACAAACAGCCCGTCTGGCACGCTGACTTTTCCGCGTGCAGACGGGCTGTTTTGCCGTCACTTGCCGAAGTAATCCAAAATAAACTCCTTGAACCGAACCGCAGCCGGAGACAAATACCCGCCTTTGACCTGCGCCATGCCGATGACGCGCTGGCATTTCGGCTCGCGGATGCGGATTTGCGCGATTTTGCTTTGGTCGATGCCGCGCAATTCGGGGAGCAGGGACACACCCAGTCCGGCTGAGACCAGCCCAGCGACGGTGGCCGCCTCCTCGCCCTCAAAGGTCACCCGGGGGACGACGCCGAGTCCCTCAAACAGCTGGTCGGTCGTACGCCGCAGCGCGTAGCCCTTTTTCAAAAAAATAAACGATTCCTCGGCGATTTCCGCAAGCAGGATGCTCTCCCTTCCGGCCAACGGATGTCCAAGCGGCACGATGGCGAAAAGCTCCTCGCGCCAAAGCGGCGTCCACTGGATCGGCAGCCTGGTTTCCGTCGGCTCGGCGAGAAGGCACAGGTCCAGCTTGCCTGCGCGGAGATGCTCCAGAAGCGAATAGCTGTGGTTTTGGATCATCGTGAAGCCGATGGAAGGCGACTTGGCGCGAAACGCGCCGATGAGGTCGGGAATCAGGCTGGTGCCGAGCGTGTGCAAAAAGCCGAGTGCCACCTCGCCGTGGTCGGGGTGGACGAGATCGCGAAGCTCCTGTTTTCCGTCCTCGAATTCTTTGAGGATGCGAGTGACGCGCTTCAAGAAAAGCTGGCCGTACCGGTTCAGCATGATCGTCCGCCCTTGCCGTTCAAAGAGCGGGACGCCCAGTTCTTCCTCCAGACGCGCGATAGAGCGGCTGAGCGCGGGTTGGGAGAGCGACAACGCCTCTGCTGCGCGGGTGACGTGCTGCATTCGGGCGAGCGTCTGGAAATATTCGAACTGCTGCCATTCCATGAAAGCGACCTCCCTGTGCGACGATCACGTGTGATTGAATCATTACTGTTGTGCATCAAAATCATGATTACAATAAATTATACATTATGAATTGTCAATGATAGTATAACAGTGAAACGGGTAGAAATGCGGGGAGGTTTCATCATCATGGGATACATCAGGCAAGGTACGACCGCTTTTCGCAAGATCAATCTGGCGTTTTTTGCGGCAGGCTTCAACACGTTTGCGATTTTGTACAGTACGCAGCCGCTGATGCCGGAATTTACGCAAGAATTTCATATTTCTCCGACGATGGCGAGCCTGTCGCTCTCGTTGACGACGATCTCTTTGTCCGTCAGCTTGCTCGTGTTCGGGACGATCTCGGAGGTGTGGGGACGCAAGCCGGTGATGATCGGCTCGATGCTGGCCGCCTCCCTCCTGTCGATTCTGACGGCGTGCAGCCCTTCATACGAATCTCTTCTGCTTTTTCGCATCATCCAGGGAATTTCGCTAGGCGGCCTTCCTTCGATTGCCATGGCCTATCTAGGTGAAGAAATGGAGCCAAAAAGCCTGGGAGTGGCGATGGGGCTGTACATTAGCGGCAATTCGCTGGGGGCGGTGTGCGGACGGATTCTCTCCGGCATGCTGAGCGACTGGTTCAACTGGCACATGGCGATGGGCGCAATCAGCCTGATGAGCCTGGTCGCCACGCTGATCTTCTGGCTCAGCCTGCCTGCTTCGCAAAATTTTCATCCGCGCGCCCCCGAGTTGCGCAAGCTGGCGGCTTCCATGCTCAGCCACTTGCGGGACCCGGCTCTTTTCTGCCTGTTCGGCATCGGGTTTCTGAGCCTCGGCAGCAATGTGGCGCTTTACAATTACGTCGGGTATGTCTTGACCGCACCGCCTTATTCGCTCAGTCAAACACTCGTCGGCTGGATTTTCATCGTATTTCTCGTCGGCATGTTCGCCTCCGTCTGGATGGCGAAGCTGGCAGACAGGTTCGGCAGGCTGAAAATGCTGCTCGTCTCCTTGATGCTGACGCTGCTCGGTGCGTGCCTGACGCTCGACACTCATCTGGCGGTCATTATCGCGGGCTTGCCCGTGCTGACCTTCGGCTTTTTCGGGAGCCATTCGATCGCGAGCGGCTGGGTCGGGCGGCGGGCGACCCACGACAAGGCGCAAGCATCGTCGCTCTACCTGTTCTTTTACTATGCTGGCGCAAGCGTCGGAGGCACGATGGGCGGCCTGTTCTGGTCCTCGCTCGGTTGGGGCGGTGTCGTTGCGATGATCGCCGGATTCATGGCCGTTGCCTTCGTGTTTGCCCAGCGCCTGTCCAAAATCATCGCCACTCCGTCTAGGCCGTCCGTGGAGAGAAAGTGGACGGTGGCGAAGCTGAAATGAAGCGGCGGAGCCCCTTTCTTTTCGAAAAGGAACGGGACGAGGCTATGGAGTGCAAAACCAGCCAGGGTCGCAGCATGTTCCGACATGATCCCCTCACGGCAGACAGGAAAAAAGAGTCCAAAACAGCTTGGACTCTACCCTGTAGACCGGAGGGGATTTTTCACGATACCGCGTCACGCATCGAGGCTGGCTACTTCTGGGCGTGTCTTTTTTCCTGGATGACGCAGCCGAGGTAGAGCAGCAACAGCAGCAAGGAAACGTACACGGAACCATCGAAGTAGCTTTTAAACAGCTCGCGCGACCAGCGATCCTCGCCGATAATCCAGTAAGCGAGCGAATTGGAGATGGCGATTCCGTCATTTGCTGCAGGGATGAGACTCTCGGTGTAGTTTTGGGCAAGGCAGACCGTCGATAGCACGGATGCGAACAGGAGCACAAGCGTTACGGCTGAGTAGTAGTTTCTCGCACCGATTCGCTTCAGGAAAAAAAGAACGAGTGCAACAACCAGACCGGCCATCATGAGAAACAGCATGGTTCGAATCCTCCTTTGGCAAGATGAGCCAAATGCTTTTGGAAATCTTGTTGGGCAAATGCAAGCGATTGGCTTCTCTTCTAGGCTTGTTGTGGTTCTATATACATTTTACCAGTTGCGGAGTTCATTTGGCATTTTATAAAACGGCAGCCGACGTAGCTTAACCGAAGAAGCGGAACATGAGAGGTCCCCCGCTTTTTTTTACCGTTTCCAGGTTTTCTCAAATCCAAAATGGTAGGATAGAACCGGGAAGGAGAGTGATCGCTCATGCTTCGAAAAGTGCTGGTCGCGCTCGCATCTGCGCTCATTTTGTGCCTGGTGCTGGCCTGGTCGACCTACACGCCAGCAGGCGAGCGGGAAGAGGGTGTCTACCATTGGTCGTACGGCTCGCTGGTCGTGATTTATCTCATCTATGCCCTCCCCGTCTATTTGCTTGGCGGGATTCCGTTTGCCTATCTGATCGAGTTCGCCGAACGCAAAACGGGGTGGAAGCATCCGCTGGCTGTGTATTTCTTTCGCTTTTTTGCTTATGCGTTGGCGGGCTACATCGTGTTGGGACTGCTTGTCCTATCGAACGAGGGCTCTTTGCGTGATGCTTTTGCGTCGTACGGGTTGCTGCTGTTGGGCGGAAGCGCGGCTCTGTTGTACGGCCATGTCCTTCTGTTCAGCTTTTGGCTCGTGAAAGGACGAAAGGATTGGTAGTGATCGGCATGACCATTGGCGGTAAAGACAGAAAGTTGTTGAAACTTGCAGGCTGCTGACCCGTATGTATAGACGAACAGATAAAAAAGGGGAGGCGGAACATGAACGACAACAACGTAGTAAAGATGAATCCGTTCCAAGCCGGGGGAAAGCTGCTCACGACCATTCTCGTACTTGCCGTCTTGATCTTGCTCGGGACCCAGTCGTTTACGATCATATCAGCAGGGCATAGCGGTGTCGTGCTCCAACTGGGCGCGGTTCAGCCAAAAGTTTTGCAGGAAGGCATGCACTTTAAAATTCCTTTTATCCAGACCGTCATCCCGATGGAGGTACGGGTTCAAAAATCGGAGACGAGCCAAACGTCCGCTTCGCGCGATCTGCAAACCGTCTCGACGACCATCGCGGTCAACCACCATCTGGACAGCGAAAACGTCAACAAGCTGTACCAGCAGGTGGGGCTGGAGTACAACAGCCGCATCGTCGACCCGGCGATCGCCGAAGCCCTGAAGGCCGTCACCGCGCAGTACACAGCAGAAGAATTGATCTCCAAGCGCTCCGAGGTGAGCAACAAGGTCAAGGAGGTACTGCGCCAAAAGCTGTCTACCTACCACATTATTCTCGATGAGATCAACATTCGCGAGTTTACGTTCAGCGACGAATTCAACCGCGCGATCGAGTCGAAGCAGGTAGCGGAGCAGCAGGCGCTCAAGTCGAAGCTCGACCTGGAGCGGATCAAGATCGAAAAGGAACAGGAGATCACGCGCGCGCAGGCACAGGCCGAAGCGCTGCGTCTGCAAAAGCAGGAAGTCACGCCGGAGTTGATTCAGCTCAGACAGATCGAAGCGCAGCTGGAAGCGATCCGCAAGTGGGACGGCAAGCTGCCGAACGTCACAGGCGGCGCGACTCCGTTTATCAATGTAGGGAACCAGTAACGACAAAAGCGAAGACCATCCGGGCCACGAATGAGCCGGATGGTCTTCGTTTTTGGTTTAGCGCGTGCTCTCGAACAGCTCCAGCCATTCGCCGTCCGGCCCGCGGAAAAACATGTAGCGGGAGCCGTTCGGCAGCGTCGTGATCGCTTCGTCGATGAAGGACACGCCAAGCTGCTTCAGTCGCTCGATCTCGGCTTCGAGGTGATCCACGGCAAACGCCAGATGGTGCACCTTGCCTTCCTCCGGCAGCGCGTCGTTGTAGCCGTGAATTAGCTCCAGCTCCGTCTCTGTGCTGCCCGGAAACCCGAGAAAAGCGAGCGTAATAATCTGATTGGAATGCACGAGCGTCCCTTTCAGCTCCATGCCGATCACGTTTGTGTAAAAGGCGATGGACGCCTCCAAATCTTTGACCATCAGCCCGACGTGCTCGATTTTTTTGATTGCCATGCGCGGTTTCTTCCTTTCCCTGACAAGCTCGTTTTCCTTTCATTGTAGAAGATTTGCTGCGAAAAGTCTGCCCGTCGGGTGCTGCATGCGGCGCTGGATTCCTCCCATTGCCTGCGCTGATGGCGTCCATCGAATGATTCGATTGGAACAGAGTGACGGAACCTGATACGGTGAAGGGAAAGAACAGGAGGTGGCTGTATGGAGCAGCCTGAACCGCTCGGTGGTTGCCGTCATGTCCGCGATGCCGCCCGCCGCTTACGCGCATGCCTGTGTATGGGCCGATGGCACGACGGTCAGTCTCCGATGGCTGATGGAGGATTACGTCGCGCATATGGAGCACCATCTCGGGCAGCTGTCCAGACAACTTGGCCAGGACTAGACGATAGACTTCGATTCCGTTTGGGGAAGCCCGGCGAGAACAGAAGTGACGATGTGCACCGAGTCAAATTCGCCCTCGGATGCGGCGATGATCGGCGAGGGCTTGGCGAAAAGCAGCCCGTTGATTTCCGCCACAGTCAGCCCTTGCCCGTGCAAGCGCAAGATTTCCCCTTGCAGCTGGAGCAAATCGTCCAGCTTGCGCATAAGCAAATCTTTGCCTTTTGCCATATAGCCGGCATGAGCGCAATACATCGCTTGAAAATCGCGGGTGAGGACGCGGCGAATCGATTCGATCAGCAGCGGGATGGATTCGTCGCGCAAAATAACTTTTGTCTTCGTTCCGAGAAACAGGTCGCCGGCAAACAGGCGGCCTGTTTGCTTGTCGAACAGGGCGACGTGGTCGTGCGCATGCCCCGGCGTATGGATGACCTCCCAGTCGACAGTGCGGGAGTGAAAAGCTTCAGCGAGCGGCCGGGCGGCAAAAGGCTCGCGCATTCCCCAGACAAGCTGGCGGTACAGCGGATAGTCGGCGGGCCTGGAGCATAGCTCCACGCCTTTTTCGTGGATGTAGACCGGGACGTTTTGACTGCGGACAAGCCACGCTGCGTTTCCGCTATGATCCTCGTGGCTGTGCGTCAGGACGACGGCGTCGAAGGAAACCGCTGAAAAGCGGGCGATCAGGTCGGCGGCAAGCGATTGCGGCCCGGTATCGACCATCATCCCGTCTGTGACATACACATGGATTCCCCACTCGCGGCCTGCTCTCTTCACAACCCCTTCCAGGCATAGGACATCTTCATGCTGATGGACTTCTATCACAGGAACACCTCCATTTTCTCCCTGCCGAAACTCGTACTGCCCACATAGGAACACATGCTCATTATACTATTGAATGATTATTCAGTCATTTCTCAATTTCTTTTCCTCGCCCGTCGATCGTGTATGATGGTTAAAGAATGGATACGGACAAGAGGTGAAAAGATGAAGGCAATGCCTATTGATGCGGTGCTGCCGGAGTTGATGGGAGCGCTTGCGGCAAGCAACAGCGCCGTTCTGGTCGCCGCTCCGGGAGCAGGGAAAACGACCAGGGTGCCGCTCGTTTTTCTCGACCAGGACTGGCTCCAGGAAAAGCGCATTCTCATGCTGGAGCCGCGGCGACTGGCAGCGCGAGCGGCGGCAGGCTACATGGCGCGGCAGTTGGGAGAGCAAGTGGGAGAGACGGTCGGATACCGGGTCAAGCACGATACGCGAGTCGGCCCGCGGACGCGAATCGAAGTCATCACCGAAGGAATCTTGACGCGGATGCTCCAGGACGATCCGGGGCTTGCGGGCGTCGGCCTGCTCATTTTCGACGAGTTTCACGAGCGGAGCCTGCATGCGGATTTGGGGCTGGCACTAAGTCTGCAGGCGCAAGGCTTGTTTCGCGAAGACCTGCGGATTTTGGTCATGTCCGCCACGCTGGCGGCGGAGCCTGTTGCCCGCCTGCTGGGGGGTGCTCCCGTCATCGTCAGCGAAGGCAGAGCATTTCCCGTCGAGACGCGTTTTTTACCAAAGCCGTGGACGGGCGCGGTCGAGGAGGCAGTCACCCGCACCGTCCTGTCGGCATTGGCGGAGGAGGCAGGGGATGTACTGGTGTTTTTGCCGGGCGCCAAGGAAATTCGCACCACGCAAGCCTTGCTGGCGAAGAGCGCTCTTTCTGCCAACGTGCGCGTCTATCCGTTGTACGGGGCGCTTGCACAGCACGAGCAGGATGCGGCGATTCAGCCGGGCAAAGCAGGCGAGCGAAAAGTGGTACTCGCCACTTCGATTGCGGAAACAAGCTTGACGGTCGAGGGCGTGCGCATCGTGGTGGACAGCGGGTGGAAAAGGCGGCCGCGCTTTTCTGCGCGCACCGGGATGACGAGGCTGGAGACGGTGCGGGTATCGCGGGCCGCAGCTGACCAGCGCAGGGGGAGAGCAGGCAGGCTGGACACCGGTGTTTGCTATCGGCTGTGGACGGAGCAGGAAGACCGGATGCTCACGGCGCACGAGCCGCCGGAAATCATGGAGGCAGACCTCGCCCCGCTCGCCCTGGAGCTGGCAGCCTGGGGCGTAGCAGACGTACAGGAGTTGCACTGGCTCGATAGGCCGCCAGAAGCGTCTCTGGCCCAGGCGCAGGAGCTGCTCCAGCAGCTGGGGGCGCTGGACGGGCACAGGCAGATTACGGCGCATGGCCGGGTCCTGGCCGGGATGGGCCTGCATCCAAGGCTTGGGCACATGATTCAAAAAGCGGGCAAGCTTGGGCTTGGCGAGCTGGCGTGCGAGCTGGCCGTTCTGCTGGAGGAACGCGATATCGCCAGGGGACGAGCGGCTTTTGCCGATGCGGATATCGTGTCGCGGGTGGAGCTGTTGCGGCTCGTCGCCGGAACGAAAGGAGCCGCGCGCGCTGCCGGGGACGGACAGGCGGATGAAGCGCTGTGCAAACGACTGTGGAGCGAAGCCGCGCAGCTCAAACGGCAGTGGGGAGGCTCCGGGACGGCCCAAACGGCCGAGGACGTCAGGCAGACGGGCAGGCTCCTCGCTTTTGCCTACCCCGACCGGATCGCCCAGCGCAGGGAAGATGGCCGTTACTTGCTGCAAAATGGTCGCGGCGCGACGTTTGCCGCTGCACAACCGCTGGCGTTTGCGCCCTATGTGGTCGCTCCGCTTTTGGACGATCAGGGGGCGGACAGCCGGATCATGCTGGCGGCAGCGGTGGAGGAAAGCGACCTGTATCGCGACTGGTCCGGGCAAATCACGGAGGAGACGACTGTCTGGTGGGATCGTTCCATTCAGGCCGTACGCGCGCGCACGCGCAAAAAGCTGGGAGCTTTCGTCATGCGGGAGGGGGCAGCAGAAGCAGACCCGGACGCGGTGCTTTCGGCGCTGCTTGCGGGCATCCGGACGGAGGGGCTGGAGCTGTTGCCCTGGAACCGTCACGCCCGTCAACTGCGGGAGCGGATGCAGTTCATGAGCGGCCTTTTCCCGGGATGGCCGCGGGCGGATGACGAAGCCTTGCTCGATACGCTGGAGGAATGGCTCGCGCCGCATGTGTACGGCATGCGCAAAAAAGACGAGCTGCACCAGCTGTCCATGTCGACCGTGCTGGAAGGGATGCTCAACTGGGAAGAGCGGCAGCAGTTGGATGAGTATGCACCTACGCACATCACCGTTCCCAGTGGCTCGAAAATCCCGATCGATTACAGCGATCCCGCTGCGCCATGTTTGTTTGTCCGGCTACAGGAGCTGTTCGGCTGGCAGGATACGCCGCGTATCGGTCGGGGCAGGGTGCCGCTGACGCTGCACCTGCTCTCTCCGGCGCAGCGTCCGGTACAGGTGACGCGAGACTTGGCCAGCTTTTGGCAGCACGCGTACTTCGAAGTAAAAAAAGACTTGAAAGGCCGCTACCCGAAGCATTACTGGCCGGACGATCCGCTCGCCGCCATTCCGACGAACCGGGTGCGCCCAAAGAAATAGTACATGGGGGCTTGCAGGTATGCCGCTTTTATAGAGATCGAACCAGAAAAAGCCGAGGTGCACAGCCAGGCTCAGGGCGATATTTCCCAACTTCCTAGTACCATGTGCGCAAGTCGGCTTCCCACTGAAACTTTCGCGCGGCATGCCTCCGTCAGGAAGATACCGCGATTCACGTACTACCCTCTCTATTTTCCTTGGGGCTGCCTCTTTGTCGGGCAGTCCTTTTTTTGTACAGGATGGCTGGCGTCAATGGCTCGGCGCTCCAGGCTTTCTAGCGGTTCGGGCTGTTTCCCCATCTGTCCCGATAGATCAGCTGTTGCAGGTCCTCCCGCTTTGCCCATTGGTGCAGCTCCAAAAGCGGCCGCTCCGGGTAATGATCGGTATAGCCGATGGACAAAAGCGCGACCGGATCAATGTGCGGCGGGATGTGCAAAATGCGGCGCACGTCGGCCTTCTTGTAAAAGCTGACCCAGCCCATCGCCAAATCTTCCGCGTAGGCGGCGAGCCACATGTTTTGAATGGCACAGCTGACCGACATGATGTCCGTCTCGGGAATCGAATTGCGCCCGAGCACGTGATCGCCGCCCCGCGTCGGGTCGCAGGTGACGCAGATCGTGAGCGGAGCTTCCTTGATGCCCTGGATTTTCAGCGCGAGAAAGGCGGTTTCGCGCTCCGTCCCTTCGTAGTGGATGGCGAGCGCGCGCCGTTCCTTGTCCGCACAGTCTGCCAGCTCCTGCTTGGTCAGCTCGTCCTCTACGAGAATAAAATTCCACGGCTGCATGAATCCGACGGAAGGGGCGTGATGGGCAGCGGCCAAAATCATGGCGATTTTTTCCGGCGGGATCGGATCCGGGCGAAACGTCCGTATATCGCGCCGATTGCTGATTGCCTTGTACAGACCGGTTTTTTCTTCCGGGGTCAAACGCTTCATGAACAAAACCTCCCTGTTCGCTTCGGCTTTCTCTCATTTTACTGATCCGCACGATCATGTCCAGACATTTGCCTGACATATTCATGTCCTAGGCTATAGGGGGAAGTCCTGTCCGTTTTCGAGGGGAGAGAAACTGGAATGACCAACATCTTGATCGTGGAAGACGAGTTGCCCATCTCTCGGGTGTTGAAAGCGTACCTGGAAAAGCATCAGTTCCGCGTCGAACAGGCGTTTAACGGGGACGAGGCCCAGCGCAAGTTCGATGCGTTCAATCCCGCGCTGGTGCTGCTCGACGTCATGCTGCCTGGCCGGAGCGGGTGGAGTCTTTTAGAATACATACGGTCTAAAAGCTCCTGCCCCGTCATCATGCTGACGGCGCTGGGGCACATCGACAACAAGCTGGCCGGATTGAATCAGGGAGCGGATGATTATATTACCAAGCCGTTTATCGCCGATGAAGTCGTGGCCCGTGTCAAGGCGGTGCTGCGCCGTCCCAAGCAGATTATCGAGGGAGATCATGTCAAGCAGTTCGGCAGCCTGAAAATCGACTTCAAGGCGTATACAGTCACGCTGCATGGCATTGAGCTGGCGTTTACGCCAAAAGATTTGTCGCTGTTTCTGTTTCTTGCCCAGTACAAAAACCAGACGTTCACCCGCGAGCAGCTGATCGAGCAAGTGTGGGGCATGGATTACGAGGGCAGCGACCGCGCCGTGGACCTGGCGATCAAGCGCATTCGCCGCTCTCTGGAAAACTGGCCCGCGTCCGAAGGGGAAATCCGCACGTACCGTGGCTTGGGTTACAAGCTCTGCGTCTATGAGTGAGAAAAAGCGCATCTCCCTGTTTCGCTATTGGACGACCCGCTACGTCATCACGCTCTGCATCGGCCTGTTGGTCATCGGCATCGCGTCCAGCTACTGGATCAACTACAGCGAAAAGCAGAGGCGGCTGGACTTCATGCGGCTGATGGCGGCGGAAGTCTCGGACCGGGTGGTCGATGCCAACGGGCAAGTCATCCTGGCACCTTTTCTGTTCCGTCTGCTCGACAGCCGCCAGGAGTCGCTGCGCGTCAATTACAAGCCGTTCATGGTCATTTTGGATGCCGAGCATCGCCCGGTGTTTGGCGGACCAGGGCCGTTCAGCACCGAGCTGAGACGGATGGCCCGCGACCTGGTGGAAGCGGATGAGCGCATGACGCAGGTAGAGCTGGGGCGTGGAGAAAAGCTCTTGTTCGTGAAAAAAAGCATCCAGGTCAACCAGCAGACGGCGGGCTGGGTCATGCTGTTTACGCCCATGCGCGATTTGACGCGCAGCACGACGGAGTTTCAGCTGCTGTTCATCATGCTGCTCAGCCTGGGGCTGCTCGGCTGGCTGGTCATCTACCTGTTGACGAAAAAGCTGGCGACGCCGATCAAGGACGTGGCAGAGGCGGCCAAACAGATCGTCATGGGGAATTACGACATTCACCTGGAAAAAGACAGACGCGAGGATGAGATTTACGAGTTGATCCACTCGTTCAAGGAAATGGCGGATCGGCTGCGGCAGCTGGAGTTGATGCGAACCGAGCTGTTGGCCGGAGTGACGCATGAGCTGAAAACGCCTGTCACGTCCATCAGCGGGCTGGTGCAGGCAGTCAAGGATGACATCGTCGGCGGCGAAGAGGCCAAGGAGTTTTTGGAGATTTGTTCGAAGGAAACGGCCCGCCTGCAAAAAATGGTCGAGGATTTGCTCGACTTCAATTCTTTTGCCGTAGGCGATATCCGCATTCGCCGCGAACAGCAAAACATGTACGAGCTGGTGCAGGAAATTACCCATCAGTGGCAAATCGTGCAGGAGGCGGAGCAGATTGAGTTGTCGATCGTCAGGCCGGAGGAGCCGATCATCGCCAGCACCGATCCGCTGCGCGTGCAGCAAATCTTGTACAACCTCTTGAACAACGCCGCGCAGGCGATGGATTCGGCCGGAAAGATCGTCGTGACGCTGTCGCGGACAGGCGATGAGATTCGCATTGATGTCAAGGATACAGGCACGGGCATCCCGGAGGAGGAGCAGGTGCTTATTTTCGAGCGCTTTTACCGGGGAGCGGACAAGAAGCATACCGTCCGCGGTCTCGGGCTTGGCTTGTCGTTTAGCAAAATGATCGCGCAGGCGCTGGGGGGCAAGCTGCTGCTTACCGAAAGCAGCCGGGCAGGAAGTACGTTCACGCTGCTGTTGCGTGACTAGCCTTTTCGTTTTACGCAATCGACCATGCCGATCGGCTGGTCGATTTTTTTGTCTGTTGCGAAGACCAGAAGCGATGACTTTTCCCTTTGCTCCCCTTCCCCTGACTTTTCCCTGACGTATTCGTTCCGTATAGTGATCGCAGCAGGGAAGACGAGCCTCTTCCCCCATCATGAAGCAAAAGGCAGGAGGATGAGCTGTGACGCAATCGGAGAAAAAGCAGACGTTGTTTTCGGGAGGGCGAAATCGCAGGAAAAAATGGCTGATCGTCGGACTGGCTGTCGCGGCGATTGCGGGGGGAGGCGTGTTCGGCTACCGGACGCTTTTCACCCCGGAGCGGGCGCAGGCAGCGTATCAGGTCGTCACGGTCAAGCGGGGCGATGTGTCGGAAACCGTGCTGGCGTCCGGAACCGTTCAGGCTTCCAAGCGCTCCTCGCTCTCGTTTTCAGACGCGGAGGATGCGAAGGATGCGATCTCGACGATCCAGGTGAAAATCGGCGACCACGTAAAGGCCGGGCAGGTGCTGGCGACGATGGATGATTCCGTTGCCAGAATGCAGGTGACCAACGCCCAGGCGAACCTTTTATCGGCACAAGCGAAGCTGGAGGAGGCGCAAAAGCGCAAGAGCGCGGCAGAGCTCTCTTCGTTGCAGGCGGCAGTCGCCCAGGCGAAAAACGAGCTGGAACTGGCGAAGCAAAATATCGACGGGCAAAAGGCGACGAACGATCTGGCCAAGGCGAAGGCTAATCTCGACAACGCCCAGAAGACGTTTGATTCGCAAAAGAAACTGTTTGAGGCAGGGGCCATCTCGCAAACCGAGTACGACAATGCACAAGACGCTCTGGAGCAGGCGAAGCGCGATTACAGCACGGCTGTGCTGGCAGCGGAAGAGACGCGCTCGCAGGCAAGCGTAAAGGTCGAGCAGGCACTCGCCGCCTACCAGACGGCACAGGAGGCGCTGAACGAAGCGAACGAAGGGCCGGATTCCGCGACGATTCTCGCGGCGAAGGCGGCGGTCGAGCAAGCGAAGGCCGAGCTGCAAAAAGCGCAAAAAGCCTTGAACGCCGTGACGCTGCGAGCGCCGATGGACGGGGTGATCGTCCAGGTGAACGGCAATGTCGGCGAGGTGCCCGGCAATGATTTTATCATGATGGACAATTCCAACTCCGGCGAGCTGGAGGTGCTGGCCCAGATCAGCCAGAGCGATATCGGAAAAGTAAAGGAAGGCTTGCCTGTGTCGTTTACGACCAGCTCGTACCCGGATGAGACGTTTACGGGCCAAGTCAAGCTGATTTATCCGGAGGCGAAGACCGATTCCGGCGTGACGAGCTATGATGTGCTGCTCTCGGTCACCAACAAGGACAGCAAGCTGAAGATCGGGATGACGATGAACGTCACGATCGAGCTGGGAACGCACAAGGATGTGCTGTACGTGCCGGCCTATGCCTTGCAGACGCAAAACGGCAAGGACGGCGTCTACCTCTTGTCCGGAGACGGAGACGGCGCCGGAGCCAAGGACGGTGCAACCGGACGGCCTGCGAACGAACCATCCGCAGCCGAAAAGTCCGAGGCCAAGCCGGAGGCGGGAGCGCAGCAGGCCGGGCAGACGGGCGAGCGCACAAGCGCGAGAGAGGGCAGACTGGCTGCCATGCCGTACCAGTTCGTGCCGATCAAGATCGGCTTTTTTGCCGCGGATCGGGTAGAGGTGCTGGAAGGATTGCAGGAAGGGGACAGAGTCGTCATTCCGATCAGTACAGGCACAAGCTCGTCGTCGACCAATCAGAACGGTGCCCGAATGGGAGGCGGAATGCCCGGCTTCGGCGGCTTCCCGGGTGGCGGAGGCGTCGTGCCGATGAGGGGACGATGAAAAGATGAGACCAGTCATACAAATCGAAGGGCTGAAAAAGCAGTATCAGATCGGCGACCAGGAAATTTGGGCCTTGCGCGGCGTCAGCCTGACGATTGAAAAAGGCGACTTCGTGGCGATCATGGGGCCGTCCGGCTCGGGCAAATCGTCGATGATGAACGTGATCGGCTGCCTCGACAAGCCGACGTCGGGGGAGTTTTACCTGGATGGCCACCCTGTTTCCGAGGCGCACGATGATGAGCTGGCGGAGATTCGCAATCAGAAAATCGGCTTTGTTTTCCAAAACTTCAATCTGCTCCCGCGCACGACAGCGGTGGAAAATGTGGAACTGCCGCTCTTGTACGGCGGCACGCCTGCCAGAGAGCGCAGGGAGAAGGCGATCCGGGCGTTGGCCAGCGTGGGACTGGCCGATCGGTTGAACAACAAGCCGAACGAGCTGTCAGGCGGCCAGCAGCAGCGGGTATCGATCGCCCGGGCGTTGGTCAACGATCCGGTCATTTTGCTGGCGGACGAGCCGACTGGCGCCCTGGATACCAGGACGAGCGAAGAGATCATGGGCATTTTCCAGCGGCTGAACGACGAAGGCAAAACCGTCATCCTCGTCACGCATGAGCCGGATATTGCCGAGTATGCCAGGCGGATTGTCCGTTTTCGTGACGGCCAGATCATCGCCAATGAAGTGGTCAAACAGCGCAGAAGAGCGTGGGCAGAGGAAGTGAGAACATGAGCTTGATCGAGTGTGTACGCATTTCGTTTCGCAGCATCCGAGCGAACGGCTTGCGCTCCGTGCTCACGATGCTGGGCATTATCATCGGGGTGGCGGCGGTCATTGCGATGGTCGCCATCGGGGAAGGCACGTCCTCCTCTGTCGCCTCGCAGATCAACGGCCTGGGCAGCAATCTGCTGATCGTTTCGCCGGGACAGGCGACGCAAGGACGGGTCAGCCTCGGGGCCGGGTCGCTGAACACGTTGACCATGGCGGACGCAGAAGCGATCGGCAAGCAGGAATCCGTGGCGGGAGTCGCCCCGAGCGTCAACGGCCGCGCCCAGATCGTCTGGGGCAGCAACAATTACTCCAGCATGCTGGAAGGGACGACCGCCGATTTTTTGCGCGTGCGTAATGCAGAGGTGGCGCAAGGCCGGTTTTTCACCAACTTCGAGGTGACGCGGCAGTTTAACGTGGCGGTCGTAGGGACGGAAGTTGTCAGCAACCTGTTCAAGGGCGCGACGACGAACCCGGTGGGGCAAACCGTGCAGATCAATCGCGTGCCGTTTACGATCATCGGCGTGCTGAAAAGCCAGGGAAGCTCCGGCATGACCAATAACGACGACAGAATCCTCATCCCGATTACGACCGCGATGAGCCGCTTGACCGGAGGCAAAAACGTCAGTACGATCTACGTCTCGGCAGCTTCTGCCGACACGATGGATGCGGCGCAGCAGGCGATCCGCCAGACGCTACGGGCCCAGCACAACCTCCGGCCGCAAGCGGCGGACGATTTTCGCATCACCTCCCAATCCGACATTCTCAGCACGGCGCAGGAGGTGTCCAGCTCGATGACGGCCCTCTTGTCCGGCATTGCGGCGATCTCGCTGATTGTCGGGGGAATCGGGGTGATGAACATCATGCTCGTTTCTGTGACGGAGCGGACGCGCGAAATTGGGATTCGCAAGGCAATCGGAGCCAAGCGCCGCGATATTTTGCGTCAGTTTTTGATCGAGGCCGTCACGCTCAGTCTGATTGGCGGCATGATCGGCATTGCCATCGGAGTAGGCGCCGCGCTCCTGATCGGCAAGCTCGGCTCGCTTGCCACCTCGATCAGCGTGACCCCGATTTTGTATGCGTTTTTGACCTCGTCCCTGGTGGGCGTCATCTTTGGCGTCTACCCGGCGCGCAAGGCAGCCAAGCTAAAGCCGATCGACGCGCTTCGCTACGAATGAGTGTGTATATTTTCCCATTGGGGCATACTAGCTTCGGTGAGGTGTATGTGCTGATGGAAAAAAACGTCCAGTTTTCCGTACCGTGGCGAGAAGCGACACGCATTCTGAAAAGACTGAAAGCGGGAAATTTGCGGTTTCGCGTCAGGCAGTATGCGGAGAAGGCAGGGGTTGCCTTCGTCTTTTCCAGAGTGAGCGTCAGTCAGTACGTGTATTTGTACATCCTGTTTGGTCCGAGAGCCGCTCATGCGGTCAGCAAGGATACCAGGTAGACTGACTGGCGTCTCGTATAAGGGATCACCCGTTTTCCATTATTTCGCTATAAAACAAAACCTGACACTTTTCGATAAGAGAGTTTCATAGTACAATTCCAATATGAACGAACTTGGGGAAGTTCGGGATGGCGGTACCCAAACTGTGCAGGAGGGCCGCCTCTTTTTTTCAAGCGGGGCAATCTGCGGGGATGGTAGGGCAGTCGATCTGCTTTCGCGCCGCACCCCATCGTTTCGAAAGTGGATAGAATAGGTACAATTACCTAAACATACTGCTAGACTTCATAGGTATATCGAGCTAGAATGACAGTATTCACGTGAATACTTTCGTACTACCCTTTCCCAGGAGCGCATCCTGGGGTTTTTTTTCGTTTGCGAAAAACAGCAAAAGCTACGCAACGAAAAAAGAGGGTCGCTGTTTTACGACGATGGGAGTTTCGGAGAAAAGCTGCCTTTCAGCAAGGCGTCAATCAGCTGCTCCTGCGACAGCGAGATCGAGATGCCGGGATCGGGCAGATCGGCATGAAAGCAGTTTTCTTGATACAAATACCACAGGGAGCCAGTTGGCTGCAGCGAGTAGAGCAGCAGATTTTCCTTTGTTTGCTGGCCGATCCTGGCAATATCGCGCAAGGAAGTAAACAGTTCTCCCCACACGGGCAAATACGGCTTGGTTTTGGATTGGATAATGGCGCGGATGAGCTGTTGCTTGGCGAGGAAAAGAGCTTCGGTTACGTGGTTTTCCACAGAGGGCATAGCTTGTGCTCCTTTTTCTGAGCCTGTCGAAATACGGAGGATGTCAGACAGGCTGAAATGTGGATGTTGACGAATTTTGTCGAAACCAAGAATAAGTGTAAAATAGTCTCCGACTCCATGCAAGAGGGAAACTGGCGCAGCCAATCCCCCCCCTGCGAAGGCAAGTCCTCGTCCCGTTACGCTGAGGATGGAAGATGGTAGGAACCAAGAAGGAGGAAGCTTTATGTTGAAAGAGTTCAAAGAGTTTGCCTTAAAAGGAAATGTGCTGGATCTGGCCATCGGGGTTGTCATTGGTGGAGCCTTCGGAAAAATCGTAACTTCGCTGGTCAACGATATCCTTACCCCGCTCATCGGCCTGCTGTTGGGCAAGGTTGACTTTTCCAATTTGTTCATCACCCTGAGCGGCGGCGATTACAACACGCTTGCCGAAGCGAAAGCAGGCGGGGCTGCGACCCTGAACTACGGGCTTTTCCTGAATACGGTCATTGATTTTGTGATTATTGCCTTTTCCATCTTCCTTGTTGTCAAACAGCTGAACCGCTTCAAGCGCAAGCAAGCAGCGGAGAAAGCGCCGGAAACAACGAAGGAATGCCCGTACTGCATCACGGCCATTCCGATCAAGGCGACCCGCTGCCCGCATTGCACCTCCATGCTGGATGCGGACGGAGCGGTACTCGCCCACGAGTAGTCACCCGCTGTTTTTCTTTTTGCGCTTTCCCCGGTTTTTGTACTGAGCATGCAGCCGCTTGATAGTGCGGAAGTACGTTTTGTCCTGGAGCTTCGCAAACAGGGCGTGAGAAGGGAAGTCGTAGTTGACCTCGATGATCGAGAGCTGGCCCGCTTTGTCGATGGCGAAATCAACCCCGATTTGCGCGCTGTGGCGGTATTTGTTGAAATGGGCGCAGACGCGGTGGCTGACGCGGATCAACCGGGAGACGACCGCCTTGATTTGTTCCGGCGCGACGGCCCCCGACCTGGACAAGGCGTGAGGGACGGTGACGGCGTAGCCGCCACCGCGGGCGACGTTCGTGATGACGCTGTCAGACCCGGCTACTTTTGCCAGCATCCCGGCATATTGCCATTTCCCGAGGCCGTTGCGCATCATCATGACGCGAATGTCGAACGGGCGGCCGTTCAGTTCGGCCAGATTCAGTCCTTTTTGAATGATGTAGCTTTTTTCCGTACACAGGCGGGCCAGCTGCTGCTTCAGCTCCGTGAGCGAGGCGACGCGGACAGGCTCGCCGCGCTCTTTTACATACTGGTAGCCGTCCGCCGTTTGCAAGACGCGGATGATGCCTTTGCCCATGTGGGTTCGCGTCGGCTTGACGTAGACGGTCGTGTACTTCGCAAGATAAGGTTCCAACAGAGCGGGCCGGTACAAGTCTGTGGGGGGCAAATACGGCCGAATGTGCGGGCTTTTGGAAAAAAACTGATGAAGGCGCCATTTGGAGGAGGAGATCAAGTTAGACACCTCGCCTTTTTGCAAAGATCAAAGTTCCATTCTTGCTAACATATACAGCAAAATGGAAAAAAGTGAGCAGGAGTTGGGCAATTGCGGGGAAAATATGTTCTAAGAAAAGCAAATGCGAACGGAAACGGAGAACGAGATGAGACGATACCAACCAGTCCAGCCGCCGATCTTGCAAGGGACGGGCTCCGACGACCAGTACAGCTATCGCGAATACTTGCCCAGCAAAAGCCTGGCGAATTACGTGGCCTGCTATTGGACTTCGCAGTTCCACGGCCACGGGCAGAGCATGCCGCTTTTGCACAGAGTCATCCCGGACGGCTGCGTCGACATCATTTTCGATCTGGGAGCGAGATCGTTCGGGCGCGGCGCGTTTGTCACCGGACTGATGACCGCCTATGAACTCATGCCGCTGGTAGAGCCGCAGGCGATGTTCGGCATCCGTTTTTTCGTGGAGGAGGCCGACCGTTTTTTCCGCTTTCCGGTGGCGGAGGTCAGCGCTGCGCACGTTTTGCTGGAGGACCTCTGGGGGAGCGAGGCGCTGTGGGCGATGGAAGGAATGCTGGACGCGGCGGACACGGCCCAGCGGATTGCCTGGGCGGAGCGGCTGCTGATGCAGAGCCTGAACCGCGACGGGATGCGGCAAAATGCGCTCTTGTTGACCAGCATGCAGCATATGTACGAGCATCAGGGGAATCTGTCGGTTGCGGCGCTGGCGGAAAAAGTGTGCTACAGCGAACGAAATGTGAGCCGGATGTTCCAGCAGGCACTCGGCATCGGGCCGAAGGAGCTGTCCCGCATTATCCAGTTTCAGAGCTTGCTGCAACTGCTCGCCAAAGGGCAGGCTTCTTCCTTTGCAGACGCGGCCGTACAATGCGGCTACTACGACCAGTCGCACGTCATCAAAAGCTTTCGCGCCTACTACGGTGAGACGCCGGGCGGAATTTTCGCCGTGCGCGGAGCGCGGGCGCAGCCGGGTGAAGTTGTCCGTTTTTTACAAGCAACTGAATAGGCTTGTCTGCTATTGTTGGGAAAGAACCTCGCTCGCGCATGCAGCGACATGGCGGGAACTACTTCGAAAACGCAGGAGGAAAGCAAATGGGAATCAAGCTGGATATGGTAGGACTGGTCGTGCAGGACATGAAAAAGGCGCTGGACTTTTACCGCGTGCTCGGGTTTGCGATCCCGGAGCAGGCGAACGAAGAGCAGCACGTGGAAGTCGCACAGGATGGCGTGCGCCTGGCTTTTGACACGGTGGAGATCGCCAAAAGCGTGTACGGCGGATGGGAGCCGGCGAGCGGACACAGAATCGAGCTGGCCTTTTTATGCGACGATGCCGCAGCCCTGGATGCGTTGTATGCCAAAATCGTCGAGCATGGCTACGAAAGCCACCGCGAGCCGTGGGATGCCGTCTGGGGCCAGCGCTATGCGATTGTCAAAGACCCGGATGGCAACCTGATTAGCCTGTTTGCCTAAAGGCACGGTGGCAAAAAAAACGAATGCAAGCCGACTCTCTTCGGACAAGAGGATCGGCTTGTTTTCGTTTTCGCGGGCATGATTCTTTTCAAGCCTGGTTGCTTCGTCCATAATAAGCTTGTTAACCGATCGGCAAAACAGGACAGGCAACAGCGATAGCGCGAGGAAGGGAGGCGGGCGTTTTTTGCAAAAGATGGCGGTACTCTTGACCGTATTCACACTGATTCTCTCCTGGCCGCAGGCTGCGCCCGCAGAAGCGCAGGCCCAGGAGGAGCGCATCCTGCGCGTCGGCTTCGACAAAAGGCTGCCTCCCTTGTCTTACGTGGACAAAAACGGGGAAGCGGCAGGCTTTGACATCGAGCTGATCCGCAGCATGGACTCGCTGCGCGGCTATCAGATCGAGTACGTTCCGCTAGAGTGGGAGGAGACGGTCACCTGGCTGACGGAAGGCAAGCTGGACCTGGTGGTCGGGATGAAATATACGGGCACGCGCGATGCGTTGTTTGATTTCAGCGATTCGTATTTGACGGCGGCGGACGCGCTGGTCGTGCCAAAAGCCATCCGGGATATTTCCGCGCTTAACGATTTGCGGGGAAAAGTCGTGGCGATTCAGCAAGACGACGCAGCCATTTCGCAGTTGGAGAACATTCGGGGCGGCAAGCGGCTGGTCGCCTTCAGCCAGCCGGACGCCTTGGACATGCTCTTTTTGGACCGGGCGGACGTGTTTTTGGGCAACCGCTGGACAGCCGAATACGTGCTTGCGGGAACGGGCAGGCAGCAGGAGTATCGGATTCGCACCGGGCTGATTCCGCCGTCCGACTATGCGTTTGCCGTCCGCGAAGGCAATTATGAGCTGGTCAACAAGCTCAACGAGGGCTTGGCCCAGCTGCACCAGAGCGGGATGTACGAGCAGCTTTACTCGCGGTATCTGGAGCCGTACAGCGCGATTGCGATCGACTGGTGGCGCAAGCTCGTGTACGGGCTCTTGATCGTGATGGGGATGGTCGTCATCGTGTTGGCGGGAAGCTTTTTCTGGAACAACCGCCTGCAAAAAGCGGTCCGGAGGCAAACGGCCGCGCTGGCGGACAGCTTCGCTTTTCAGACGACCGTGTTAAACAGCGTCGACAACGGGATCGTGTCGTTTGATCGCGAAGGAAGGATTACGCTCATCAACCACGCGGCACAAAAATTGCTAGGACAAGGGGAAAAGGCCGCCCAGCCATCCGTATGGGACTGTCTGCCGCAACTGCCGATCCGCCAGGCGCTTTACATGGGGGCCGGGCACATGCTCGAAGGCGAGCTGCATCTCGGGGACGGAACGGGCCGGATTGTGCATTACTACCTCGCCGCCTTGACCAACGGAGCGGGCCAGCAGGTGGGCGGCATTCTGTGCTTGCAGGACCGGACCGAGCAAAAGCATTTGCAGGCGCGGCTGATCGCCCAGGAAAAAATGCGGGCGCTGGGCGAGCTGGTCGCAGGCATCGCCCACGAAATCCGCAATCCGCTCACGGCGATCAAGACGTTTGTCGAGCTTTTGCCGAAGAAGCTGAACGACGAGCGCTTTCGCAGAGAGCTGGTGGAGCACGTGCCGGAAGAAGTGGCGAGGATGAACCGGATCATTGAAGATTTGCTCGACTACTCGCGGGAAAAGCCGATGCAGCAAAAACGGGAAAACTTGCGGGAGCTGGTGCAGTCTGTACTCGGACTTTTTGCCAAGCGGATCGAAAATGAACGGATCCGGGTCACAGTCGAGCCTACTCTCGATGTGGACGTGTTCGTCGACCGCGACCGCGTCAAGCAGGTGCTGATAAACTTGCTGCTCAACGCCATTGAGGCGATGGTCTACTCGGAGGACAAGCGCCTGACTTTTTCCGTGCTGCCGTCAGAAGCGCACACGGTATGCCTGGCGATTGCCGATTCCGGTCGGGGCATCGGCGAGCAGGAGCGGCCCCATTTGTTCCAGCCGTTTTACACGACGAAAAGTCAAGGGATCGGGCTGGGCTTGTACCTCAGCCAGAAAATCATGCAGGAGCACGGGGGCGCCATTGACGTGCAGAGTACGACGGGGACAGGCACCACGTTTTTCCTGACATTTGCCCAAGGAGGGACAGGCCATGAACATCTTAATCATTGACGATGAACGGGCCATCTGTTCGTCGCTTTCCTTCGCCCTGGAAGACGAATACCGCGTGTTTACCGCTTCCGGGCCGGAGGAAAGCTTGCAGCTGCTGGAAGAGGAGCGGATCGACGGCATCCTGCTCGATCTGAATTTGCGCGGGGCGAGCGGCATGGAGCTGTTGCGGCAGATCAAGGAAAAAAAGCCCGACGTCGTCGTCATCATGATGACGGCCTACGGCTCCATCGAATCGTCCGTGGAGGCCATAAAGGCCGGAGCGTACCATTACTTGACCAAGCCGCTCAACCTGGAGGAAGTGAAGCTGTTGCTCGGCAAGGCGCTTGCGTTTCAGCAGCTTCATCAGCAGGTTCAGGTGCTGAGTCAGGCGGTTCGCCAGCAGGAGACGTATGCGGGCATGATCGGCAAGAGCAGTGCCATGCAAAAAGTTTTCCACTTGATCCAAAAGGTCAAGGGTATCGGCTCGAATGTGCTGATTACAGGCGAGAGCGGCACGGGAAAAGAGCTGGTCGCCCGCGCCATTCATTATCAGGGCGAGCGGCAAAAGGGCGCGTTTTCCGTCATCAACTGTGCGGCGATTCCGGAGCCGCTCTTGGAAAGCGAACTGTTCGGGCATGAAAAAGGGGCGTTTACCGGGGCGTATGCCAGGCAGCCAGGACTGTTTGAACGGTCGGACGGCGGCACGATTTTTCTCGATGAGATCGGCGAGATGCCGCTGGCTTTGCAAGCGAAAATCTTGCGGGTGATCCAGGAAAAGGTGGTGACCCCGATCGGCTCGCAGCAGCCGAAGGAAGTGGACGTGCGGATTATTTCCGCCACGAACCGCCATTTGCAGGAGGAAGTCGCCAAAGGGAATTTTCGCGAGGATTTGTACTACCGCCTGAATGTCATCCCGATTCATTTGCCGCCTTTGCGCGAGCGCAAGGAGGATGTGCCGCTGCTCGTGGAGCATTTTCTGGCGCTGTATTCGGCCAACATGGGCGTGCGCAAGAAAACGTTCAGCGCGGATGCCAAGCGGATGCTGTATCGCTATTCCTATCCTGGCAATGTGCGGGAGCTGTCCAACATGATCGAATATGCGGTCGCCCTCTCGGAAAACGAGGTCATTGAACCGCGCGACCTGCCGGAAGCGGTGCGCGAAAACAGCGGCGGGAGCGCAGCGGAAAAGCGGGAGGGCCGCGGCCTTTTTCTCCCGGAGGGCTTGACGCTTGCCGAAGCGGAGCGCTTGTACATTCTCTATACGCTGGAGAAAAACGGGGGCCATCGGCTGAACACGGCCAGGCAGCTCGGGATCAGCGAGCGGGGACTGCGCGACAAGCTGAAGCAATATGGGCGAGGCGCACAATGAGAGCCGTCCGCGCATGGCTTATCGTGGCTGTCGTCGCCATCGGCTTCGCGATAGCGGCAGGAGGCTGCCAGCGGGAGCCGGAATGGGCCCCGCCCGATTCAGGCGACGAGCAGCCGTTTTTGACGATTGCGACAGGGGGAGCTTCCGGCCCCTACGACCTCATCGGGGGAGCATTGGCTAAGGTGTACCATCACCAGCTCGGCTACAAGACGGCGGTGCGCTCCTCGGACGGCTCCGTGGAAAACGTCCACCTGCTGGAGAGCGGCAAGGCGGATGTGGCTTTTTCCATGTCGGACGTCGCTTCGTTTGCGCTGGGCGGCCTGGAAGGCTTTCAGGCGAGCGGGCCTGCCAGGCATCTGAAGTCGATTGCCGGGCTGTACTTGAACTATGTGCAAATCGTCACACTCAAAGACAGGGACATTCATTCGGTGTACGACCTAAAAGGCAAGCGGGTAGGCGTCGGCGCGCCGAACAGTGGGGTAGAGGTCAACGCCCGGATGATCTTGAACGAGCACGGCATCACGTACAACGATATCTGGCCCGAGTACCTTTCCTATGCAGAGGCGATTGAGCAATTGAAAAACAACGCGATTGACGCCGCCTTTGTCACCTCCGGCTTGCCCAATTCGGCGGTATTGGACCTGCAAGCCACCCATGACGTGGCGATCGTGCCGATTTTGCCCGAAGCCATCGAGAAGCTGACGAAGCGCTTTGCCTTTTTTGAAAAAGCCCAGCTTCCTCCGGGCCTCTACGGAAACGACAAGGCCGTCCCGACGGTCGCGATTCGCAACATCTTGCTCGTCCGCTCGGGCTTGGGCGATGAACAGGTGTACCGGCTGACGAAAACGTTTTTTGAAAACCTCGACGCCCTGCAAGCCGCCCACGAAGCCGCCAAGCAAATCCACAGGCAGACGGCGGGCAAGGAGCTGGTCGTGCCGCTCCATCCGGGCGCTGCCAAATACTACGCCGAGCTGGCGCGGCCCCAGGGACAAACGCCGTAGAGAAACGCCATAGAGGAAAAAAGGACGCAAGTAACGATCGACCCGGCAATAAATTCCGCATCGTACGGAGTTTTTTGCCGGGTTTTTGCGTGGGGAGGACGGAGAGAGCGGGCGTTTGCTTACAAGACTGTCTTCGCGAAACATTCTGGCACGTCGAAAAATTCGATAGAAACGATCTCTTCGCCCCCAGTTGCCTGTCCCGGCAGGCAGCGCGGAAGAAGCTTGGCACGCAACTTGCTTTACTAAAAGGGCGATTGCGTTTTGAAACCGATTACATTCCGCTTTCGGGGGGATAGGACGGTTTCTGGCTAGAATCAACAACAAGGAGGAAGAACAGTGAATCAAGCACACGATCGCGCCCATTCGCGACGCATCACGGGAAACATCTTCAAAGGTTCGATCGGCAATCTGATCGAATGGTATGACTGGTATGTCTACTCTGCGTTTGCCGTGTACTTTTCATCGGAGTTTTTTCCGCAGGGAGACCCGACCAGCCAACTGCTCAACACCGCGGCCATCTTCGCCATCGGCTTTTTGATGCGCCCGATCGGAAGCTTGCTGATGGGCCGCTACGCCGACCGTCACGGCAGGCGGGCAGCGCTGACGCTTTCGATCACGGTCATGGCCAGCGGGTCCCTGATTATTGCCTTGACGCCAGGCTACAGCACGATTGGCATTTATGCCCCGATTATTCTCGTTCTCGCGCGTCTGCTGCAAGGCTTGTCCCTGGGAGGAGAATACGGCACTTCCGCCACGTATTTGTCCGAGATGGCGAGCAGCGGCCGCCGCGGCTTCTACTCCAGCTTCCAGTATGTGACACTGATTGCCGGACAGCTGTTGGCCCTCGGGGTACAGATCGTCCTTCAACAAATTCTCAGCGAAGCCGACATGCACGCATGGGGCTGGCGCATTCCGTTCGTCATCGGCGCATTGGGCGCTTTGGCTGTTCTCTGGCTGCGCCGCTCGATGGACGAATCGGAGCAATTCTCGAACATGGAGAAGAAGAGCCGCGAGAGCGCAGGAACCTTGCGCGCTTTGATGCAGCATCCGAAAGCAGTGCTGACCGTTGTCGGACTTACGCTCGGCGGAACGATTGCCTTCAACACGTACACGACGTATTTGCAAAAATTCATGGTCAACACCGTAGGACTGCCGAAAGAGACCGTGAGCTGGATCAACTTTACGGCCCTGTTGGTATTCGTCGTCCTTCAGCCGATTGCGGGTTTGCTCTCTGACCGGATCGGCCGCCGTCCGCTTTTGATGACGTTCGGGATTGCGGGAACGCTGTTTACCGTTCCGATGTTCCTTTTGATGGAGCAGACGAAAAGCCCGATGGCAGCCTTCCTGTTGATGCTGACAGGTCTAATCATCGTCACAGGCTACACCTCGATCAATGCGATTGTCAAAGCGGAGCTGTTCCCGACGGAAATTCGCGCGCTCGGCGTAGGCTTCCCGTATGCGATCACCGTTGCCGTATTCGGGGGAACCGCAGAGTTCATCGCGCTCGGGCTGAAAAACATCGGCTCCGAATCGCTGTTCTACTACTATGTCGCCGGCTGTATTGCGATCAGCTTGATTACGTACTGGCGCATGGGCGAGACATCCAAGGAGTCTCGCATCGAAGCGGAGCTTGCTCCTGACCGTGATGATAACAAGAACGCAAGCTAGGCGCGAAACCATCGCGATTGGGCCAGCCGTGCGGCCACAAAAAAAGACGCCTTTGTGCGTCTTTTTTTGTGCCGACAGGCAGCGGGCGAATGACCGCCGCCTCCCGTCAAAAGTCGATTTTGAAGTTCAAAAAGCCTGCCTTGCGCAGCGCTTCATAAATGATGACGAGCGCAGGGCCGAGAATCAGCCCGAAAAATCCCATCACCTGAAAGCCGAGGAAAAGGCTGACCAATGCGGCGAGAGCGCTGATGCCCAGATTGGAAGCAAGCACTTTCGGCTCCACGATCCGGCGGACGACCGTGATGACGAGGAACAGAATGAGAAGTCCGATGGCCAGGCGAGCATTTCCTGTCAAAAAGTTGTAGACCGCCCACGGAACGAGAAAAGAGCCTGTGCCCAAAATCGGCAAAATGTCTACGAGTACGATCAGCAGGGCGACGACTGCCGCATACTTGACCTGCAAAAGAAGCAGCCCCGTAAAGGAGAGCAAGAACGTCATCATGCTGAGAATGATCTGCGCCCGCAAAAATCCGACCGTCGCCCGGTTCAACTGGGAGAGCACGACTTGGACCTTTTCCCTGGCAGATACTGTGAACATCCGCATGAAGCCAGCCCGCAGTTTCGGCAGGTCGAGGCTGATGAGAAACAGGGCAACCAGGTAAATGATCGTGCTGATGAGGAAGCCCGGGATGATGGCCGCTGCGCCCAGAATCGCTCGCGCGACGCTTGAAGCGCTGGTGATGGCCCAGGTTTTCAATCCGGCAAAAACGCTCTGGATCTGGATGAACGTCTCGGCAGGCAAGGTGGCGGAGTACGTTTCCCAACTCAGCAAATACGACTCCACCAGTTCAAACAAGTGCTGGGAAAAGCCTGGCAGCCGCTGTGCCAAATCAATGCCCTGGATGACGATCTGGGTCGTGATCCAGTAGAGCAGAAGACCAAACGTAACGAGAAAGAGCAAAAATGACACAATGACGGCGCTCATCCGATTCATTTTGACCTTGCTGATGAGAAACAGGACAAGCGGCTCTAGCAAAATCGCGGTCAAAAGCGCGAGCAAAAACGGGACAGCGTAAGGCAAGAGAAACAGGGCGAGGGCGATCAGCACGCCCAGGAGCAGGATTTTCCGAATTGTCATGAAAGTACCCCATTCTATTTAGGCGTCCGCAAAAGAAAGATAGGCTTATTTTATCATTTTTCCCGAAGGCAACACAATGCGCCCGCTCATTTCCATGAAAAGGGGAACATTTGTCAAAAAATAAAAAGAACTAAAAAGAATAGAAAAAAGGGGAGTAGCCAAAAAATCATGGTATGATTCTGATCTGTATAACACTTCATTTCAAGTGAGTGTGTATATAGAGCAACCAAAAAAATTCCATACTTTACTAGCGAGGTGTCAGAATGAAGCGGTTTGGGTTAGCTATTCAAATTGTCATCGGACTCATTCTGGGTATCCTGGTGGGTGCTATTTTTTACGGCAATCCAGCAGTGGCTACCTATTTACAGCCTATTGGCGATGTATTTCTCCGCTTGATTAAGATGATTGTCGTTCCGATCGTCATTGCCACTCTGATTGTCGGGGTAGCAGGCGTCGGCGACATGAAAAAGCTCGGAAAAATCGGCGGAAAGACGATCCTCTATTTTGAAATCGTTACCACGATTGCCATCGTCGTTGGTCTTTTGGCCGCCAACCTGTTCAAGCCGGGTGTAGGCGTGGATATGTCCCATCTGACGAAAACGGATATCCACACGTATGTTGAGACGGCGGAAACGGCGCAAAGTCACAGCATGGTTGACACATTCGTCAATATTGTTCCGAAAAACGTGTTTGATGCCATTGTCCGTGGCGACATGCTGGCGATTATTTTCTTCTCCGTTCTGTTCGGACTGGGAGTGGCAGCAGCCGGCGAAAAAGGAAAACCCGTGCTTGCCTTCTTCCAGGGTGTGGCAGACGCCATGTTCTGGGTCGTGAACACGATCATGCGCTTTGCTCCATTCGGTGTCTTCGCCCTGATTGGTGTTACCGTTTCCAAATTCGGTCTGTCTTCGCTCGTTCCACTGGGTAAACTGGTCATTCTGGTTCACGTGGCAATGCTGTTCTTCATCTTCATCGTACTGGGCGTCATCGCGCGCATGAGCGGAGTCAAGATCACGAGCATTCTGCGTATTTTGAAGGACGAGCTGCTCCTGGCCTACTCCACGTCCAGTTCTGAGACGGTACTGCCGAAGATCATGGAAAAAATGGAGAAAATGGGCTGTCCGAAGGCGATTACTTCCTTTGTCATTCCGACAGGGTATTCCTTCAACCTGGATGGTTCTACGCTGTATCAGGCTCTGGCTGCCCTGTTCATCGCGCAAATGTACGGGATTGACATGCCGATTAGCGCCCAAATTACTTTGATGCTCGTACTCATGGTAACATCCAAAGGAATTGCGGGCGTGCCGGGCGTATCGTTCGTCGTATTGCTCGCCACACTCGGCTCCGTAGGCATCCCGTTGGAAGGACTCGCCTTCATCGCTGGTGTCGACCGTCTGATGGATATGGCCCGCACCGTAGTGAACGTAGTGGGCAACGCTTTGGCAGCGATTGTGATTTCTCGCTGGGAAGGTCAGTTTGACCAAAGAAAAGCCGAGCAGTATGTTCGTGAAGTGAAAGCCCAAGCAACCGCGGCTTAACTTTACGGCTACGGCAAACGTTCTGAATCGAAAAGCTTCTTGTCAGGCTTTCAGCCGGCAAGAGGCTTTTTTTGATTGCGCTAATGTCTTCCCAACAGGTCGGAATTAAGCTAGACTAAAGTCACGAACGATTCTGACAAACAGAAGGGAGCCATCCTGCATGCAGACGATCGCACAGCCGCTGTCCCCCTTGAGCCTGAAGGAATGGGCGGTCGCCGTCAAAGCCCTCGGGGAAGGTGAGCAGATCATTACGATCCGCAAGGGCGGGCTATACGAGGAAACCAGAGAATTCCGATTGGAAAATAATTTGTTTTACCTGTATCCGACCTACGAGCACCAAAAGCGCGACATGGTAAAGCCCGCGTACCACCACTTGCTGGACGCGACGCTTGCAGGCTGGTCGAGTGAGCAAACGACCGTCGCCATCGAGTATTTTGCGGAAGTGACAGACGATGTGGAGCTGCTGGACGAAGCCAGGCTGCGTGCGCTGTCGCCGCATCACATCTGGACGGACAACTTCGCCGATGTGCGCCTCCACTGGAAGAAAAAGCAGCCGCTGCACATTTTGTTCATGCGCCTGTATCGGCTGGCCCAGCCGGCAGTCATTCCGATTGAAGCCGCGTACCAGGGCTGCAAATCGTGGCACAACCTGCTCGTGGAGTTGCCGAGAAGCGCATTTGCGCCTGTGCTGAGCAACGAGGAGTACGCAGAGAAAAAAGCCGCCGTCATGGCGATTTTGCAGGCATAAGAGCTTGGACGTCCGGTCAACAGAAGCCGACTGCTTCGGGTCACAAACCAGCGAGCGCCCACGCCTGGGTGGAGAGCAGGCAGAGCACGGGAAAAGTGCTGTTGAAGGTGCGCACGTAATCGACAAAAGGGAGACAAGGGGGCGATTTTTCCGTCTCCTTTCTTTTTTTGGCGCTGCGCCTTAGGCATGGCCAGAAAAAACAGCAGCGGATACAGCCGAGAGTGCCGTTACGATTACAGCTGCGGCTGCGGGAGCACTTTCCATGCACTTGCCCATACAGTTACGCCTGCAACCATGATTGACAATCCAAACTGTAAGAATTATGATTACAGTACTCTTGCGAAAGGGGCCGTCTCAGACGTGAATAGTGAGTTTACGATAGCTGTTCACAGCTTGGCCTTGTTGGCTCATTTACCGGGACATATGGCAAGCAGTGAGCTTATTGCACAAAATGTATGCACCCATCCCGCGAGAATTCGCAAAATCATGGGGATTCTGCGTAAAAACGGATTCGTGAAGACAAAAGAAGGAGTAGGGGGCGGTTATATGCTGGCCTGCGATCCCGGCGAGGTGACGTTGGCAGCGATTTACCGTTCGATGTCGACGGGAACGCTAAAGCCGCACTGGTGCTCGGGCGACCCGAAGGAAGCCTGCCTCGTGTCCGCCAATATGCACGGCGTCATGGATCAGATTTTTACGGAAGCGGAGTCTTCCTACACCAAATATTTGGAAGAGCTTACGATCCAGACGGTTCTGGACAAAGTTCGCCAGGGGCAGTGTCAGGTACAGGATCGCCAGTAAACGAAGCAGGCAACATTTTCAACTGGAAACTGTAACTTTTTTAACTACAATTTAAGGTGGTGCATGAAGATGGATCGGAATGCTATGCTGGAGAGTAGCGATTGGGTCATGGGCAAGACCAAGCACGGCGAATTGGTGCAGGGCTTTGTAGAAACCGTCGATTCCACGCGGGGCATTGCTCGCGTGTATGTCGTCAAGTGCGACAACGAAGAGGCGATCGGCAAACTCGTGACCATTCCGCTGCCATGGCTGGAGCGCATGTCGACAGGAACCGTTGCTGCCCCGCAGCAGCTGCATGACTTGATCGAGCTGGCCTTGGCGACCCGAGACAAAGAGTGGTTCATGGAGCTGACAGCGAAGATGCTGCGCAATCCGCATGCGGCGTCCGAAAGCCAGGACCGGAAGAGAAGAAGCGATTTTCCGCGTAACCGCCTGGGAACTTCGGCAATCGGGGAGCCATGATTTTTTTCATATAGAGGAGGAGTACCGATGATGTCGACCGTGAATCAAAGCAAGTGGTTTGAAAAAGGAATGAGCTTTGCCGAGTATCGCGCCAGCATGAGCGTCAACCAGGAGGAGCTGGGACGCGTCTACGAGCAGCTTACGTTCAGCGAGGACGATCTGGCGTTTTGGCAGGAGCTGTCCCGCCGCAACTGGAAAGGTGTCGTGCTGACAGCCGACTGGTGCGGGGATGCCGCCTTGTGCGTTCCGATCATCCAGCGTATCGCCGAGGAGAGCAACATCGAGCTGCGCTACCTCATCCGCGACGAAAACTTGGAGCTGATGGATCAGTATCTCACGAACGGCACGGCACGGGCCATTCCGATGTTCATTTTCCTCGATCAGGAGGGAGTGGAAGCCTGTGTATGGGGACCGCGCTCGCCGGAGGTACAGGAAATGATTACGACGGCCCGCGCGACGCTTCCGGCGGCAGATGCGCCTGATTTCGAAGAGAAGCAAAAGCAGCTGTACAAAAGCTTCAAGGAGAAGATTACGACTGATCCGGCAGTGTGGCGCACCGTGATTGAAAGCGTGAAGGCAAGGCTGCAAGCGTAAAGAGACAAAAAATGAAAATGGATAGGACTGGAGCTATGAGTATGAACACCTCTGGGAATAACGGGCGGCCGATTCTCTTTTTAATGATCAACATGTTTATTGCCATGTTGGGAATTGGCTTGATTATCCCGATCTTGCCCGAGTTTTTGAAGGAATTCGGGGCGGGCGGGAAAACAGCTGGTTACCTGGTGGCGGCATTTGGTTTGACGCAGTTTCTGTTCTCGCCCATCGCGGGAGAATGGTCGGATAAATACGGCCGCAAAATCATGATCGTATCCGGCCTGCTGCTGTTTACCATCTCCAATCTGGTTTTTGCTTTGGCAGAGCATACGTGGGTGCTGTACCTGTCCCGCTTGATCGGGGGAATCGGGGCAGCCTCCATGATTCCTTCCATGCTCGCGTACGTGGCGGACATCACAACCGAGGAGAAGCGGGGAAAAGGGCTGGGTCTGCTCGGCGCCGCCATGTCCCTCGGATTCGTGATCGGGCCGGGAATCGGCGGTTTTCTCGCAGAGCTTGGACTGCGGATGCCGTTTTATATTTCGGCGGCGGTTGGTGCTGTGGCGACAATCGGCTCTCTGTTGTTTCTGTCTGAATCGTTGCCAAAAGAAAAGCAGCTGGCAGCCCGCCAGTCGGAGCAGAAGAAAGAAAACATTTTTCTGCAGCTCGGCAAGTCGTTTCAGTCGTCGTATTTCATTATGCTGGTGCTGATTTTTACGATGACCTTCGGACTGGCGAACTTCGAAGTGATCTTTCCGCTGTTCGTTGACGCGAAGTTCGGGTACACGTCGCGCGATATATCCATCATCATCACGGTGGGGGCCCTGGCCGGAACGATCGTGCAGGCGCTCTTGATCGGGAAGCTGATTACCCGCTTTGGAGAAAAGAAGCTCATCAACTGGACGTTTTTCAGCTCGGCCGTGACGATGGTGCTGATGCTGCTGTCAGGAAATTTCTGGTATATGCTCATCCTGACGGTGCTGTTTTTTGCGCTGACGTCGATCATGCGCCCGGCGATCAATACGCTGATTTCCAAGCGAGCCGGGGATGAACAAGGCTTTGTGGCAGGGATGAACAACGCCTATATGAGTCTGGGCAATATTTTCGGCCCGGCCGTGGCGGGTACGCTGTACGGCGTGCATGTGAACGCACCGTACTTGTTTGGGGCGATCGTTCTCCTGCTCAGCCTGTTTTTGTCGCGCATGGAAAGCCGACGCAACTTGAAGCGGGTGGCGGCGTAAAAAAACGGGCTGCTTCCTCCCTTATGCGGAAGCGTCGCGACGCGGTGACAGTTTCAAAGCAGGAGGAGTGGCAGCGCGAGAGGAAATCTCGTCCTTTGGGGGGCGAGATTTTTTTGTTTTTTCGGGTACGGCCAGAGCTTTTGGAAACGGGAGGGGGCATCATGCTGAAACGCTTGTTGGTTTCAGGCTACAAGGCGCACGAGCTTGGCGTATTTGATGAAAAACATCCGGGGGTAGCCATTATTAAAAAAGCACTGAAACGGGAACTCGTGCGATGTCTGGAAGAAGGCTTGGAATGGGTCATCGTATCGGGGCAACTCGGGGTGGAACTGTGGGCAGCCGAAACGGTTCTGGAAGTAAAAAAAGAGGCTCCCCATCTTGATATGCTCCCTCCATAGTAGACAGGCAAAAGAAAGGTCTGTACTGTCTACTGTGGAGGGATTTTTTATGGGGAA
>NZ_JBQCKK010000013.1:0-117329 GCF_051967035.1 Brevibacillus sp. SAFN-007a
GCCTTTGAGGCGCTTGCTTGTAACATGCCCTTATAGGGCTAATGGAAGCCACCGGCTAAGCCGGTGGTTATGACTTATTCGTTTGTTTATGCGTTTGCTCCGGCAGCTTGCAGCTTCGCTTTTTCTTCCTCGACGAAGCGGTTGCGCGGATGCTCGCGGCATTCGTCGGAGCAGGAACGCTTGTATTTTTGCTCGCATTCCGGGCAGCAGAAGTGCTGCTTGTTGCAGAACGGATTGGCGCAGTTCACGTAGCGGTCTTCGACAGTACCGCAGTAGTAGCAGCGGCCGATGACTACGTCTTCTTCGGTGTGGTTGATCGGAACGGAGATGCGCTCGTCGAACACGTAGCATTTTCCGTCCCACAGGCGGCCTTTCACTTCCGGATCTTTTCCGTAGGTGACGATTCCGCCGTGCAGCTGGTACACTTCTTTAAAGCCTTGCTCCAGGAGCACGCCGGTCAGTTTTTCGCAGCGAATGCCGCCTGTGCAATAGGTGAGGACTTTTTTGTCCTTGTATTGGCTCATGTTTTTCGCAATCCACTCAGGGAATTCGCGGGAAGACTCGACTTCCGGACGGATCGCACCGCGGAAGTGGCCCAGATCGTATTCATAGTAGTTGCGGCCATCGAGGATGACGACGTCCTCTTGCTGCATCATTTCGTAAAATTCTTTCGGGTTCAAGTATTTTCCTGTCTTGACGTTCGGATCGACATCTTTTTCCAGACGCCAGGTTACCAGTTCGTTTTTCGCGCGAACGAACATCTTTTTGAACGCGTGGCCGTCCGTCTCATCTATTTTAAACCACATGTCGGCAAAACGCGGGTCTTTTCTCACATACTCCATATAGGCATCCGTCTGCTCGATCGTACCGGATACCGTCCCGTTGATGCCCTCCGGTGCGACGATAATCCGTCCCTTCAACCCGAGGTCCTTGCAAAATTGCAAGTGTTCAGCCGCATACTCCTCATAGTTGTCCACCGGAGTATACTTGTAGTACAGCAAAACGCGGTATGGTTTTTGTACTTGCAAGGTACAATTCCACCTTTCTTTTTTCGTTGTAGTTTATGATGCAACGGTGATTATATCATAATCCGCCTGCAAAAGCGCAGAAAAAGAGAGGAATTTGTGAGCTTTCTATGAAAATGGGCGGAAAACAGGCGGAAAAGCGGCGAGCTTGCTGGATGCAGATTCATCTTGTACACTAGGAAAGGTCAGCGAAAGAGGAGAGAGACGAGGAGAGACGTGAAATGATTCGAATCAATGAGCGCCTGGTTGCCCAGGTGAAACTAAAAAAGCTGCATCCGGATGCCGTGGTTCCGCAATATGCGAAAGCGATGGACGCCGGATTTGATTTGGTAGCGGTAGAAGATACGATCATTGCGCCAGGGGAATCTGTCAAAATCCCGACCGGACTCGCCTTTGCTTTGCCAGAAGGGTATGAGCTGCAAGTGCGCCCGCGTTCCGGCATTAGCGCAAAGACAAAGCTGCGCCTTTCGAATGCGCCGGGTACGGTCGATGCAGGGTATCGCGGAGAGGTGTGCGTGTTGATGGACAACATCCGCATTCCTTCCGGCAAGCTCGGCAACGTATGTCTGGATGCAGGCGAAAAACAGGTGGAAGTGGCGGCGGAAGTGGACGCGCACAGTTACTTCATTAGAAAAGGCGACCGGATTGCGCAAGGCGTGATCGGGCTTACGCCTGTCGCCCGCTTTGAGGTTGTCGACGAGCTGGATGAAACGGAAAGAGGAGCAGGCGGCTTCGGCAGCAGCGGCATCAACGGCTAGCTCCATCCTCCCATAACAAAAAAGGACCCCCAGGAAGCAGCGTGTGCAGCATGAGCGGCACATCGGCTGGCTGATCCGGGGGCTTTTTTCATTGTACAGATTCATAGCGGATATACTTCTTCTTATCCCGTAACGATGCAACACAGGCTACGCCAGCCCTTGGCGCAGCCGCGCTTTCGAAGGCGCTTGCGGCAGTCGCGCTACATTTTCGCCGCAAGAAAGCGGTCGATCCGGACGATGTCTTCCTCGGTGAGCGAACGGCCGTCGGCTTTGACGAACACGCACGGACCATAGACCCAGTCCAAATAGCCGTCCGAGGTGATCGGGAAGTTGTTCCCCAGTACCCCGCGCCCCTCCTCATTCACAATCAAGGAAATCCCTTCCAGAAAATCATCAGTCACCACGTCAAAATCGCCCTCCACCAGATCTCGCAAGGAATCGGTATCGGCGATTTCGAGCTTTTCCGCTTGTTCATGCGGCCGTTTCACATAGACGGTAATCACGTTCCTTCACTCCTTTGCTCCTTCATCATAACCGAAAGCGCAAAAATGCGCGAGACGTACGTCATGCTTTCTGCCGGTTACGCCATGCTGACGCTATCCGCCTATACGGAGGGAAGCGGCCGCCCTCGATGCTAGAAAGGACAAGCAGGGTGGAGCGCATCCTTTTGTGGAAAAAGAAGGGAAAATGCATCTCGGCTCCGCTGTCCCCGCTCACCTCGCCCGCCCATGAGGCATAAAGTGGATGGGAATAGGATTGACAGCAAAAAAAAGGCAGGTATAATCGTAAATAACTAAGTATTCCGAGTAAATTAGTATAGATTAAGCGTGGGGAGTGAAATGACCAGTATGAACACCACAAAGGGCAAGATCCATTCCAGCCTGCAACGCATCGGAATTGTCGCTTTAGCGCTCGCTTTGGGCGGATGCGCCGCTGCGTCGCCAGGGACAGGAACGAGCGGGGGAGAAGCGGGAGGCAGCGCGCAGACCGTCGAGCTGCTCAATGTGTCCTACGACCCGACGAGAGAATTTTATCAGGAGATTAACGCGGAATTTGCCCAGGAGTGGAAGGCGAAAACCGGACAGTCGGTCACGATCAAGCAGTCGCACGGAGGCTCCGGCAAGCAATCCCGTTCGGTCATCGACGGTCTGGAGGCCGATGTCGTCACATTGGCGCTCGCCTATGATATTGACGCCATTGCCGAGCGCGAGTTGATTCCGGCCGACTGGCAAAAGAAGCTCCCGGACAACAGCTCGCCGTACACCTCGACCATCGTTTTTCTGGTGCGCAAAGGAAATCCCAAGCAGATCAAGGATTGGGATGATCTCGTCAAACCGGGCATCTCGGTCATCACGCCGAATCCGAAAACGTCCGGGGGAGCCAGATGGAACTACCTCGCTGCCTGGGGCTATGCGCTCAAGAAAAACGGGGGAGACGAGGCGAAGGCAAGGGAGTTCGTGGCCGCGCTGTTCAAAAATGTTCCGGTCCTCGACTCGGGCGCGCGCGGATCGACGACTACCTTTGTCGAGCGCGGTATTGGCGACGTGCTGATCGCCTGGGAAAACGAAGCGTATCTCGCGGTGAACGAACTCGGCAAAGACAAATTCGAGATCGTCAATCCGTCCATCAGCATTTTGGCAGAGCCTCCTGTCACCGTCGTCGACAAGTACGCGGAAAAGCACAAGACAAAAGAAGTCGCCGAAGCGTACCTGCAATTCCTCTATACGAAAAAAGGGCAGGAGATTGCAGCGAAGCACTACTACCGTCCGCGCTCCGAGGAAGTGCTCAAGGCGCATACACCTGCGTTTCCTGAAATCGAAATGTTCACAATAGACGAACTGTTCGGGGGATGGACGAAGGCGCAGCAAACCCATTTCTCTGACCAAGGCGTCTTCGATCAGCTGTACCAGTCGTAAATGCCAGAAACATATCCTGCCATCAGAGGAGTCAGCTCCATGAAAAAATTATTTGCGCGCAGGGGGTTTTTGCCAGGCTTCGGGATGACGATGGGCTACACCATCATTTACTTGAGTCTCTTGGTGCTGATCCCCCTGTCGGTTCTGTTTTTAAAAGCTTCCACCTTGAGCTGGGAGCAATTCGCGGGCACGATTCTCGATACCCGCGTGCTCGCCTCGATTCGCGTCAGTATTCTCACCTCCTTTTTTGCCGCCTGTGTCAATGCCGTATTCGGCGTGCTGGTCGCCTGGGTACTGACCCGTTATCACTTTGTCGGCAAACGCATCCTGGACGGCATCGTCGATCTGCCGTTTGCCTTGCCAACAGCGGTAGGCGGGATTGCGCTCACCTCGATCTACGCCGAAAACGGATGGATCGGGCAGTATTTGGCGGAGTGGGGGATCAAAGTGGCGTATACGCCGATCGGCATTTGGGTGGCCTTGACGTTTATCGGTCTGCCGTTTGTCGTGCGGACGGTGCAGCCTGTCTTGCAGGATTGGGATTTGCAGATGGAGGAAGCAGCCGCGACGCTGGGAGCGACACGCTTTCGCACGTTCACCCGCGTCATTTTGCCCCATTTGCTCCCGGCGATCATCACCGGCTTTGCGCTTGCCTTCGCCCGGGCGCTTGGCGAGTACGGGTCTGTCGTCTTTATTTCCGGCAATATGCCGCTCAAGACAGAAATCGTGCCGCTGCTCATCATGACCAAGCTGGAGCAGTTCGACTATGCGGGCGCGACGGCGATCGCGACGGTCATGCTCGTTGCCTCGTTTGTCATGCTGCTGATGATTAACTACTTGCAATGGAGGATGAACAAATTCGATGCGGCGCGATAGAGGGTGTGACCAATGAAGCATGTTACGGAGCCAGCCTACGTGCGCTGGAGCTTGATAGCAGTTGCTGTTCTGTTTCTCGGCCTGTTTCTCATCTTGCCGCTGATCGCCGTGTTTACCGAGGCGTTCAAGCAAGGGGCAGACGTGTTTTTCGCCGCCATTTCCGATCCGGAAACACTGTCGGCGGTCAAATTGACCCTGTTGGTCGCCGCCATCAGCGTGCCCTTGAACGTCCTGTTTGGCATTGCCGCCGCCTGGGCGATCGCGAAGTTTTCCTTCCGTGGCAAAAATGTGTTGCTGACGCTGATTGATTTGCCCTTTGCGGTATCGCCTGTCATCGCCGGGCTGATTTTCGTGCTTCTGTTCGGCAGCCAGGGGATCGCGGCGCCGTGGCTGGCTGCGCTTGACCTGAAAATCATTTTCGCCGTACCGGGCATCGTGCTGGCGACGACCTTCGTCACGTTTCCGTTTGTCGCCCGCGAACTGATCCCCGTCATGGAGGCGCAGGGCAAGGACGAAGAGGAAGCGGCTGTGTCGCTCGGGGCGAGCGGCTGGAAAACGTTTTGGCGCGTCACCTTGCCGAATGTAAAGTGGGGCATTCTGTACGGCGTGATTCTCTGCAATGCCCGGGCGATGGGCGAATTTGGCGCTGTTTCGGTCGTTTCCGGCCATATCCGCGGCATGACCAACACGTTGCCGCTGCACGTGGAGATTTTGTACAACGAATACCAGTTCGCTGCGGCTTTTGCAGTCGCGACGCTTCTCGCTGTGTTGGCGCTGGTTACGCTTGTCGTAAAAAGCATCATTGAGTGGAAAACGGAGCGACAGTCTGAAGTGGAAGAGGACTATCACTTTGACGTGTCAGGAGAGAGGGCAGGATGAGTATTGAGGTTGTCAATATTACCAAGTCGTACAAAACCTTTACCGCCTTGAAAAATGTCAATTTGCACATACCCGAGGGGGAGCTGGTTGCGCTCCTGGGCCCGTCCGGCTCCGGCAAGACGACGTTGCTTCGTCTGATTGCCGGGCTGGAGCAGCCGCAGCAGGGGAGCATCCTGTTCGATGGCGAGGACAATACAAATCGGGATGTGCGCGAGCGTCAAGTCGGCTTTGTGTTCCAGCATTACGCTCTGTTCCGTCATATGACGATTTTCGACAACATCGCATTCGGTCTTACCGTCCGTTCCCGCAAGACAAGGCCAAGCAAGGCAGAGATTCGGGAAAAAGTGCACGCCCTGCTCAAGCTGGTTCAATTGGAGGGGCTGGCCCATCGCTATCCTTCGCAATTGTCCGGGGGACAGCGGCAGCGTGTCGCACTGGCAAGAGCGCTTGCGGTGGAGCCGAAATTTTTGCTGCTGGATGAGCCGTTCGGGGCACTGGACACCAAAGTCAGGCAGGAGCTAAGGCGTTGGCTGCGTCATTTGCACGGAAAGCTCGGCTTGACGATTTTGTTTGTGACGCACGACCAGGAAGAGGCGATGGAGCTGGCCGACCGCGTCGTCGTCATGAATGAGGGCAGAGTGGAGCAGGTAGGCTCCCCGGAAGACATTTACCACAGGCCTGCCAATCCGTTTGTTTACAGCTTCCTGGGCCGCGTCAATCTGTTCCGCGGGCGGATTCAGAACGGGCGAATCAAGCTGGGGGAGGCGGAGTTCGAGGCCGAGCAAGCTGGTCTGGAAGGGCCGGCCGTCGGCTACATGCGGCCGCATGATGTAGAAGTGTCGCTGCACCCGCCGAAATCGTCCGCCGCTACAGCCGTTCAGGCGCAAATCGAGCGGATTGCGCTGCTCGGGCCGCTCGTCCGTCTGGAGCTGAAACGGTTGGATACGAAGGAAGCGTTTGAAGCGGAAATGAGCCGCCAGCGCTTCCAGGAGCTGAACGCGATCGAAGGCGGGATCGTCTACGTGACGCTGCACAACGTTTCCATCTTTGTGGAAAATGCGCCAGCCATCAAGCCGTTGCCGGTCTATGTTCCGCAGCAAGTCAGCATTTGACGGCAGGTACGCGACAAGACAGAAGGCAAAACCGGTCTGCGTAAACAAGCAGGCCGGTTTTTGCTGGGAAAGGCACGGTTATTCGCCGCGTTGCTTGGAGCGCGTCTCTTCTTTTCCGACTGTGGTCGAAGAGCGTGTCTGGGAAGGATTTTCTTTGTCGCCTCTCTCGTTCTTGACTCCGTTGTGCTTGGACATCGTATGACCTCTTTTCTGTGTGGGGATGGAAGTACAGGGGTAGTTTTCCCGGTTCCGCCGCCATCCATGTGGAGGGAGCGACGGCATTTCTTTTGCAAAAGCAGGCCGTCTCTGGTAAGATAAGTGTTTGAACGATTCAAAAAAGGCAGGTATTGCGACGATGATAAGCACGCAGAACGTGACGCTGCGCTACGGCAAACGCGCACTGTTTGAAGATGTATCCATTAAGTTTACCCCTGGTAACTGTTACGGCCTCATCGGTGCGAACGGTGCGGGAAAATCTACGTTTCTCAAGATCCTCTCCGGAGAGATTGAACCGACGAGCGGACACGTTTCGGTGACGCCAGGCGAGCGTATCGCCGTGTTGAAGCAGAACCATTTCGAGTTTGACGAGTACGACGTACTGAAAACCGTGATTATGGGGCACAAGCGGCTGTACGAGATCATGGAAGAAAAAGCGGCGCTCTACATGAAAGAAGATTTCTCCGAAGAGGACGGCAACCGCGCCTCCCAGCTGGAAGGGGAATTCGAAGAGTTGAACGGCTGGATGGCGGAAGCGGATGCAGCGAGCCTTTTGATCGGTCTCGGTATCCCGACCGAGCTGCACGGCAAGCTGATGAAAGATTTGTCCGGTACGGAAAAAGTGCGGGTATTGCTCGCGCAAGCGTTGTTTGGCAACCCGCACATCCTGCTCCTGGATGAGCCGACGAACCACTTGGATATCGAGTCGATTCGCTGGCTGGAGAACTTCCTGGCTGATTATGAAAACACCGTCATCGTCGTTTCCCATGACCGTCACTTCCTGAACAAGGTGTGCACGCACATCGCGGACATCGACTTCGGCAAAATCCAACTGTACGTAGGGAACTACGACTTCTGGTACGAATCCAGCCAGCTCGCGCTGAAGATGGCGCGTGAGCAGAACAAGAAAAAAGAAGAGAAGATCAAGGAACTCCAGGAGTTTATCGCGCGCTTCTCCGCCAACGCTTCCAAGTCGAAGCAGGCGACTTCGCGCAAAAAGCTGCTGGAAAAAATTACGCTGGAAGACATTCGTCCATCCAGCCGCAAATATCCGTTCATCAACTTCAAGCCGGAGCGGGAAGCGGGCAAAAACTTGCTGGCGATTGAGGGCTTGAGCAAGACAGTGGAGGGCGAAAAGCTGTTTGAAAACCTCCATCTCGTCATCAACAAAGGAGACAAGGTAGCGTTTGTCGGCCCCAACGAGCTGGCGAAAACGACATTCTTCCAAATTTTGACGGGCGAGGTACAGGCGGACAGCGGAACTTTTGAATGGGGCGTCACCACTTCCCGCGCGTACTTCCCGAAAGACAACTCCGCTTACTTCGACTCGGATTTGAACCTCGTGGATTGGCTGCGTCAATACTCCAAGGAGCAGGACGAGACGTTTATCCGCGGGTTCCTCGGCCGCATGCTGTTCTCGGGCGACGAAGCGCTGAAAAAAGCAAACGTGCTGTCCGGGGGCGAAAAGGTTCGTTGCATGTTGGCCAAAATGATGCTGACTGGCGCCAATGTCCTGATTATGGATGAGCCGACGAACCACCTGGATTTGGAATCGATCACGGCGCTGAACAACGGTTTGATCGACTTCGAAGGAACGCTGCTGTTCGTCTCGCACGACCATCAGTTCGTGCAAACGATCGCCAACCGGATCATCGAGTTCACTCCGAAGGGCGTAATCGACAAGATGATGACGTATGACGAGTATCTCGACAGCGAAGAGATCAAGCGCCTTCGCGAAGAGCACTACGCGTAAAAAAAAAGCGGATGGTTCAGGCCAAAAGCAAAACCCGTGGCTCGCGCACATTTTGTGCCGGACACGGGTTTTTGGCGTGTAAATAGGCGTTCGCTACTGCGGCGACGGCTCGTCCTCCAACAGCTCCACCTTGTTCAAAAACGACTCCCTGCTGGTAAAGATGACCCGTTCCTTGCGCGGAGCGGTAAAAAAGACGACGATGTACTGGTCGTCGACGTATTCGACCGTGCCTCGTTTTTTCGGTCGTTCTTTCGTTTTCACTGGCTTGTTCAACCACTCGTCCATCGTGATCCCTTCCTCCTGCTTCTCTCTCTTGCCATTATACCAGCTTCCGCTTGCGGATACCCAATCGATTGCACGGTCATGGCGATCCGCAAGAGCAACTGGTCATGGCCGTTTTCCGGGTTCAGCCCGGACAGCTCGCGGATGAGCGCCAGGCGATATTTGATTGTATTTTTATGGACGAACAGCTGTGCCGCTGTTTCTGTATGATTGCCGTCTGTCTGCAAAAAGAGCTGGAGGGTTTGCAGCAGCTGGCCGTTTTTTTCCTGATCGTACTCCTTGACACGGCCCAGGTATTCGCCAGCCAAGGCATATGCTTCGGTGCCGGGCTGCTCGGCAAACAGAATGCGTTCCAGTCCCAGGTCGCGGAAATCGACAAGGACGGTCTGCGTGCGGGTGGAGGCAAAACGGCCTTGCAGAGCGGTCCGAAAACTGATTTGCGCTTCGCGGTAGCTATGCACAAGACCTTCCCGTCCCGGGTGAAAACGGCCCAGCCCGACGAACACAGGCTGCTGCCAGCAGAAAGCGCGTACCGCTTCGAGGACTGGCCGCATGCTGTCGGCCGTACTGGCGGTTCCTGCCGCTGTCGGCACGAGCCATACAACGCGGTTGTCCTGATCCAGCCCGAAGAGGATCGTCACGTCAAGGGAGGACAGGACAGGGCGGAGGGCTTCCAGCAGACTGTGGTTTTCGTGCCAGTTCGCGATGCCTGTCCGCTCGTGCGGAGAAACACCTAGGACGATGGCGGTATAATGGTCCGCAAGCTGCCAGCCGACTTCATCCGCTTTTCGCCTAAGTACGTCTTGCGAATGAATCTCGCCGCAGAGAAGCAGCTGCAAAAAATCGTTGCGGAAGCGCTGGTACGTCTCGGTGACGGAGCGCATGCGCTCTATTTCCAGGGACAGCAGGGCCGCGCACTGCTCGATTGCGACTTTCTCCCACGCATGCAGTTCCCGGTCGATTTGGCCCAAAATAATCGCGCCCTGCACCTTCTGGTCGTGGAGCAGCCAGCGAATGTGACAGCCGTCATCGCCTTTGGTGAGCGGGTGCATGCGCAGATGGTGCGAAGCGGTTTGGCCGAACCTTTGCGTGAACGCCCCGGCGGCGGGAAAGGCTTCGGGCGGCGACTCCCATTTCCATTGGCAGCCCGGAACCTGAATGGAAACAGGGGTTTGCAACAGGTCCTGCAAGAGCCCGGCCAGGTTGGAGACCGGGTCTTTCGCGGTCAGATGCCGATGAAACCGCTCGTAGATGGCATGCGTGCGGTTCAGCTCCATGCGCTGTTTGTCGTTAATGTACTGCACGACGGGAACGATGACGTCGGACCATGCCTTTTCCATGGGAAAAGACAGAATCGGCAGCTGCCTTTTTTGCGCGTGAGCGAGGACGGCAGGCGGCACGCTCTCGATGTAGCGGCCCAGCTTGATCGCAAGTCCGGGACTGCCCGTCTCGACCAGCTCGTCGATCAGTCGGATCAGTCCTTCCGCGCACGAATCTTCTTGCGTCAAAAACGGAAACCCGGTCGTCAACACAAATTCCCCGGGCCGAAGCCAGCGATGCCCGTCGGGAGAGTCGAACGAGGTCACCCCGAGCAGCTCTCTGTCGAGAAATTCTTCCCCTGTCAGCACGGCGCCTTCTGCAAAGCCTCCCACCTGGATCAGTTCACGGACTGTAATCATGCTGTTTCCCCCCATGTTCCTTTTTAGCGGCTGAAACAAAACCTTGGTGCGTTTTCTGGTCATTTGGACAAAGGAGAAAAATGAATTTTCCGATAATAATAGAGTACATGTCCAAAGCGGTTGCAGGCAATGGGACAAATCGAGTAAACAGGGGGATTTGCATGAAAGCAAGAGATTGGCTTGGAGTCGTGCCGTTTGTCGGCATGCTTGGCGGGATTCCTTTTGTCAACCGGGTGGAGCCGTACGTGCTTGGGATGCCATTTGTCCTGTTCTGGATTGTGTTGTGGGTGGTGCTTACCTCTGTCTTGATGGCGATTTTGAATCAGATCGATCCGGCGACCAAAGAGGAGGAGAGCTCATCATGAACAGTGCCCTTTTGATTATTTTTGCCTTTCTGCTGCTGGCCTTCTACTCCGGGATTCGCGCACGGCAAGGAAAAGACATGAACATGGAGCAATGGACGGTTGGCGGCAGAGGATTTGGCTCCATCTTTATTTTCCTGTTGGTGGCGGGGGAAATCTACACGACCTTCACCTTCCTCGGGGGAAGCGGCTGGGCCTACTCCAAAGGAGCGCCTTCCTACTACGTCCTGTCCTACATTTCGCTTGCCTACGTCATTTCCTACTGGCTGTTGCCTCCAATCTGGCGCTATGCCAAAGAACATCGGCTCGTCTCCCAATCTGACTTTTTCGTCAGCAAATACAACAGTCCGATCCTCGGCATTCTCGTGGCTGCGGTAGGCGTCATCGCGATCATTCCGTACCTCGTGCTGCAATTCAAGGGACTGGGCATCATCGTCTCGGAAGCCTCCTACGGGACGATCGCGCCGGCAACCGCTGTCTGGCTCGGCGTGATTGCCGTCACGATCTATGTGATGCTTTCCGGCATTCACGGCTCGGCCTGGACGGCAGCGATCAAGGATATCATGATCTTTTTCGTCGTCGTCTTTCTCGGGATTTACTTGCCGTACCACTACTACGGCGGCATTCAGCCGATGTTTGAAGCTGTGCAGGCGTCCAATCCGGGCTTTTTGACTTTTCCCGAAGAAGGATTCAGCATCTCCTGGTACATTTCCACCGTCCTTATTACGGTTTTCGGATTTTATATGTGGCCCCATACGTTCGGCTCGGTCTTTTCGGCCAAAAACGAGAATGTTTTCCGCAAAAACACAGTGATGTTGCCGCTCTACACGTTGATGCTGCTGTTTGTCTTCTTCGTCGGTTTTACGGCGATCCTCCAGGTTCCCGGCTTGCAAGGGGCAGACGGGGATTTGTCCCTGTTGCGCCTGTCGCTCAAGACGTTTGATCCGTGGATCGTCGGCATCATCGGCGCGGCCGGGCTGCTGACGGCGCTCGTGCCCGGCTCCATGCTGCTCATGACAGGAGCGACGCTTTTGGCGAAAAACGTCTACAAAGTGCTGGCCCCGGCCACGACGGATGTCCAGATCGCCCGAACGGCAAAGCTTCTGGTGCCGATTCTCTCCCTGATTTCCCTCTATTTCACGCTGAGCGGCGGCGATACGCTCGTGACCTTGCTTCTGATGGGCTACAGTCTGGTGACCCAGCTGTTTCCGGCGCTGTTGTTCAGCCTGCCAAGAGAGCCTTGGGTGAACAAATACGGGGCGTTTGCCGGCATTCTGGCAGGGGTGGCAACCGTGGCGTATGTCACGGTGGCGAACGTGACGCTTGCGACGATGTTCCCGCATTGGCCGTCTGCGCTCAAGGATTTGAATATCGGGGTCGTGGCGCTTTTCGTGAACATCGTCGTGATGTTTGCCGTGACGGGAGTAACGAGAAGCCTTGCTGTCCGCGAGCCTCAGGCGACGCAAGCGGAAGGGACCCCTACGCTGGAATAGACGCGAAAGCGGCTGTGTGAGCCGTTTGGCAGAAGTCCCGGTGATGGCAGAATTCGCTACTACGAGCAGGACGCGTGGAATACGATGGGGAAAGAGGCGCATGCCCGATATTAGCGCGGCATCCTTGCGGCAGGGGCACCGGACGTCTCCGGTGACCAATCTCCACCTGCTTTTTGGCAATCACGCGGCTGTCATTGCGTCTGCCCCGCACGCGCGCTGCAAGGAGCGAAACGCCGAACAGGCGAGACTGAACGGCGAGATCGTCGGCCACTATCAAAAGGAGGGGGCACAATCATGAACGTAAAAGCGAGGACGCTTACGATCAACGAGGAGCGGCTGCGAAAACGGATCGAAGCCTTGGCACAGATCGGAAAAATCGGGGAGACGGGCGTATGTCGGCTGGCCCTGTCCCTGGAGGATCGCGCTGGCGTGGAGCTGGTGCGCTCCTGGATGGAGGAGGCGGGGCTTTCTACCCGAATCGATCATTTCGGCAACCTGATTGGACGGATGGCAGGCCAAAACCCGGAAGCTCCTGTCCTGATGATTGGCTCGCACATTGATTCACAGCCGTACGGCGGCAGGTATGACGGTGTCATCGGCGTATTGGGCGGTCTGGAGGTCGCGCAAACGCTGCGCGAGCAAGGCATTGTATTGCCACAGCCTGTCGAGGTGGTGGCGTTTTGCGACGAGGAAGGCTGCCGGTTTCAAAAAGGCTTGTTTGGATCGAAGGGAATCCTGGGCCAACTGGAACCCGAGGACCTGGAGCGCACCGACAAAAACGGCGTGACGCGCAGGGAAGCGCTCACAGCGTTCGGCTGCGATCCCGAGCGACTGGCCGAATCGGTCTATCCTGCGGGCAGCATCGGCGCGTATCTGGAGCTGCACATCGAGCAGGGGCCTGTCCTCGACACGGCAAACGAGCCGATCGGAGTCGTGTCGGCCATCTCGGGACCGCTGTGGTGGACGGTCGAACTGACAGGCTTTGCCGGACATGCCGGATCGGTGCCCATGCCGATGCGACAAGACGCGCTGGTCGGAGCGGCCAAAGTCATCCTCGCGGTCAACGAGCTGGCGCGGCTTGACCCGGACGCGCCGACTGTCGGAACGGTAGGGCATCTGGAGGTATTCCCCGATTCCCGCAACATCATCCCCGAGCGCGTGCGCTTTTCCGTCGATTTGCGCGATATGGATCTCGGGCGGCGGGATGAACGGGAAAAAGCGCTTCGCGAGGCGATTGCACAGGCGGCGGCAGAGGGCGGCTTGCGGTACACAATCACGGAGGATACCAACAGCGACCCCCGTTATTGCGCGGACTGGATCAAGGCCATCATGCACGAGGAAAGCCGCGCGCTCGGCATTTCCGCGCGGGAGTTGATGAGCGGCCCGTTCCATGATGCGCTGGCTCTCTCCTATGTGTGCGACTACGGGATGATTTTTGTCCGCTGCAAGGACGGAATCAGCCATAATCCGCAGGAGTATGCATCCTACGAAGACATTGCGCTCGGGACGGAGTTGTTGTACAAGACGACCTTGCGGATGAGCGACGCGAGCAGCGGCATGCCAAAAGCGCGGGCAAGGTGACCGTCTCCGCCGGGCGGCTGCATGGGCGGGGCGGACATGGCTGGCTAACGAAAAAAGAGTCGTTTGCTTCCGATGGCAAGCGACTCTTTTTTCTGTTGGGGTCAACTTTCTGGCGCAGCAGATTGCAAGAGAGACTTTCCCGATCGTTTTTGATATAGTTTAGGCATATGGAAAAAGGAAGAAGAAAGGAAGAATGCTATGAAAATGCGCGTCTCCGCCGTGCAGTACCATCTGCATACGATACATAGCTTTGACGATTTTGCAGGGCAAGTCGAGCATTACGTCCGAAACGCCCAGGAGTACGACAGCGAGTTTCTGCTGTTTCCTGAATTGTTCACCACCCAGCTCATGTCGATCGGGGATGGACAGGGGAATGCCTTGCCGATCACGGCGCTGCCGTCATTCACCGAGCGGTATGTGCAGTTGTTTTCTTCCCTGGCCGCCAAATACGACATGCACCTCATCGGCGGCACGCACATTATCGAGGAAAACGGCAAGCTGTACAACACCGCCTTTTTGTTCTACCCGGACGGACGGGTGGGCCAGCAAAAGAAAATCCACATCACGCCTTGGGAAATCAAAGGCTGGAACATGGGCGCGGGCGACTCGCTGCACATTTTCGACACCGACAAAGGCAAAATCGCGCTGATTATTTGCTACGACATCGAGTTCCCCGAATGGGTGCGCATCGCCAAAGCGCGCGGAGCGGACGTGATTTTCTGTCCGTCCTGCACCGACGACCGCCACGCTTTCCATCGCGTGCGTTACACGAGCCATGCGCGCACGATCGAAAATCAGGTGTACGTCGTCCTGACCGGGACGGTTGGCTCCCTGCCGACGGTCGACTTTATGCGCGCCAACTTCGGACAGGCGGCGATTTTGACGCCAAACGACGTGCCGTTCCCGCCCCGCGGAGTGCTGGCGGAGGGGGAGATCAACCAGGACATGCTGGTGACGGCCGATCTCGACCTGTCGCTTTTGTACGAGGTGCGGGAAAAAGGCTCGGTGACCACCTGGCGCGACCGACGCACAGACTTGTATCCCGACTGGAACTAACATCCCGCGAACGGACGGAGGATGGATATGTACCGCAAAGAGCTGTATGTGTTTGAAGGGGACAAACCGCGCAAGGCCGTCATCCGCAACTACAATCGCTCCGACTTTTTCGAGCTGATCCAGATTCAGGCGGAGAGCTTCCCACCGCCGTTTCCCTCGGAGCTGTGGTGGAACCAGGAGCAGCTCACCAACCATATTACGCTGTTTCCCGAGGGGGCGATCTGCGTGGAGGTGGACGGTGTGCTGGCAGGCTCGATGACGGGACTGCTCGTGTCGTTCGATCCTCTGCACCCGGAGCACAACTGGGCGGATGTGACCGACAACGGCTACATCCGAAACCACGATCCGCAGGGCGACACGCTGTACATCGTCGACATCTGCATCCGGCCGAGCCACCGCAAGCTCGGACTCGGCCAGCAGATGATGCAGGCCATGTACGAACTGGTCGTGCAAAAAGGCTTGAAGCGGCTCTTGGGCGGCGGCAGAATGCCAGGCTATGGCCGCTATGCAGAGGAGTGGACGCCCGAGCAATACGTCGAGCGCGTGGTGGCCGGAGAGGTCAAAGATCCGGTCATCACGTTTCTCATGCGCTGCGGCCGTATGCCTGTGCAAATTGTGGCGAACTACCTGGAGGATGAAGAGTCCCGCAACTACGCCGTGCTGATGGAGTGGAAAAATCCGTTTCTGCCCTCCTAGGCGACGGACGATCCACCGATTTTTCATGACAGGAGGATAAATGACGATGGAATTTGTACGCATTCAACATATCGACAACCCGCTGTTTGCGAAAATGCACCGCTTGATGCAGGAGGTTTTCCCACCGGAAGAGGTTTTGGACTACGACCTGTGGAAGGAGCCGCTCGAAGACCCGGGAATTCGCGTGTTTGTGGCGGTGCATGAAGGAGAAGTCGTCGGGGCCACCGAATACCGTTACTACCCCGACCTGAACGTGGCGATGACCGACTTTACCATCATCGGGCGGGAAGGACTTGGCGTAGGACGTTTCCTGGCCAAAGAGCGTCAGCAAGACCTGCTCGCGCTGGCTAAGGAAAACGGCAAGGAGCTGTACGGCATGTTTGCCGAAATTTACGACCCGTACCGCGTCGAGGAGCACAGCTTTGGCGGCATCAAGCCGATGGATCCGTTCGTGCGCCGCGAGGTTCTCTCCCATTTGGGCTACAAGCGCACGAATATCGCATATGTGCATCCCTCGTGGCAAAACGATGGCGAAGCCGTATCGGGCCTGGACCTCTGCTTCCTGCCGACGAACGACGAGCAGACGAGCCTGCAGGCAGAACTGATCGTTACTTTCCTCAAGCGCTACTACGCCGTGCTGCCGCATAAGCCGCAAGCGTGGCTGGACATGGTGGCAGAACTAGAAGGCAAGGAAAGCGTAGACCTGCTCCCGCTCTAATTCAAAACCGACGGACAGCAAGAACCGACACTCCTGTGCAGCTACTCATCCGGCTTCACGGGAGTTTTTCTTCTCTCATCCGATCGGGCCAGACAGGAGGGAATCGCGTGAATGCACAAAATGTTGCATCGATTCTGCTTTATATGGCCGTCCTTTTCCATCTGCTCGGCATGAGCGGCTGGGTCCCTGCAAAGCTGTCTTCGCCCATCCAGCTTGCTACGCTCGGACTCATGCTGACTTCCTTGTTCGTGCTGCGCAAAAAGAAGCGCAAAACAAGACGCCGGCCGAGAAAGCCGCCAGCCGAAGTGGCTGTCATGCTTGAGCGGGCCGGGGAAGGAGAAGGGCAATCCTAGCGGGCAAATCACAAGGGAACAGGGAAGGGGACTGGTAAGCGATGACAGGAACGATTGTCGATGTACCCGGCATTCGCGTCGGGCATGCGCAGCAGGAAGAAGCGTTGACGGGCTGTAGCGTCATTTTGCTGGAAAAGCCGTCCGTGTGCGGCGTAGATGTTCGCGGTTCTGCTCCGGGGACTCGCGAGACGGATTTGCTGGACCCGGTCAATCTGGTCAGCGTCGTCCACGCAATCTGCCTGTCCGGAGGCAGCGCGTACGGCCTGGATGCGGCTGCGGGCGTGATGCAGTATCTGGAGGAGAAGGGCATCGGGCTGGACGTAGGGTACGGTGTAGTTCCCATCGTCCCAGCCGCCGTCTTGTTCGATTTGGCCATGGGCGATTACCGGGTGCGGCCGGATCGGCAGATGGGCTATCAGGCGGCGCTGGCAGCGACCTCGGAAGCCGTCGCCCAAGGGAATGTCGGGGCGGGGACAGGTGCGTCCGTCGGCAAGCTGAACGGGTTTGCCCATGCGATGAAAAGCGGCCTGGGCAGCGCTTCGCTCGCTTTGCCCAGCGGGTTGGTCATCGGAGCGATTGTGGCAGTCAATGCGCTCGGACATGTTGTGGAGCCGAAGACAGGGACGATTCTCGCCGGGCCGAGGGATGAGCGGGGGGAGATTCGAGACAGTATGGAGATCATGCTCCAGCATGCTTTTTCGCCCATTCCTCCGGGCACGAACACGACGATTGCCGTTGTCGCCAGCAATGCGAAGCTGACCAAGGCCCAGGTGAAAAAAGTAGCGCAAATGGCGCACGACGGGCTTGCCCGCACCATTCGTCCGATTCATACGATGTACGATGGCGACACGATTTTTGCCGTTGCGACAGATGAGGTAGACGCTGCGGTGGATCTCGTCGGGGCGCTGTCGGCAGATGTGCTTGCCGAAGCCGTCGTTCAGGCGGTCAAATCGGCCAAGGAAGCGGGCGGTCTTCCGGCCTGGAGCAGCTATGACCGCTGATGCCAGTCGTATAGGTGCCGTACCGCTTGGCTGCGCCATTGCTTGGCGCAGCCAAGTTTTTCGAATAAAACTTGCTCAATCAATCCGAATGTTTTTACAATAGAGTCTGGTACATCTATAAACAGAGGCAAAAAGGAGGGCGGACCCATGAACATGCGCTGGAACTTGGACGTTTTGTACACGTCGTTTGACTCGCCGGAATGCAAGCAAGACTGGGAAAAACTATGCCGGGAGATGGACGAGGTAAAAAGCTGGGCCGCTTCGCATCTGCAATCGCATGATGATGCCGTCCGGAAGATGGAGACGTACATTACCCGGATGACGTCGATTTTGCAGACACAATCCCGCCTGTACGCGTTTGGCGAACTGACGGCAAGCGTGGACGCGAAAAACGAGAAAGCACTGTCCTTCATCGAAAAAGTGCAGGAGCAATCCGTCGAGCTGGTAGAGCCGGAGGTGCAGTTCCAGAAGTGGCTCGGCCAACTGGACAATGTGAGCGAGCTGATTAGCCAGTCCGAGCTTCTGGAAACCCACCGCTTCATGCTGACCGAATTGGCGGAGAAGAGCAAGTACATGCTCAGCGAAAAAGAAGAAATCATTTTGGCCAAAATGAAAAACACAGGCTCCCATGCCTGGACGAAGCTACAGGAAATACTGACCTCGACGCTTTTGGTGGACATCACCATCGACGGAGAGGCCAAACAGCTTCCGCTGCCTGTCATCCGCAACATGGCGTATGAAAAAGACGCCGAGCTGCGCAAGGCGGCTTACGAGGCAGAGCTTGCCGCCTATCAAAAGATCGAGGAGTCGTCTGCGGCGAGCTTGAACGGCATCAAGGGAGAGGTCATCACCGTTGCCAAGCTGCGCGGCTATGAATCGCCTCTGGAAAAAACGCTGCTCGATTCGCGCATGGACAAGGCGACACTGGACGCCATGCTTGCCGCGATGAAGGAAAGCTTGCCGGCCTTCACGAAATACTTCCGGGCAAAAGCAAAGCTGCTCGGGCACGAGAATGGCTTGCCGTTCTACGATCTGTTTGCTCCGGTGGGCGAAGCCGACATGCGCTTTACGTATCAGGAAGCGCGCGACTTTATTGTCAAGCACTTCGGTAGCTTTAGCGAAAAGCTGGCGAATTATGCCGCCCGCGCTTTTGACAACCAGTGGATTGACGCCGAGATTCGCGAAGGCAAGCGCGGCGGAGCGTTTTGCCACAACCTGCACGTGGTAGGGGAGAGCCGGATCATGGCGAACTTCACGGGCAGCTACAATGACGTGAGTACCTTGGCGCACGAGCTGGGACACGGCTATCATGGCGAATGTCTCGTCCAGGAAGCGTTCTACAACAGCGATTACCCGATGCCGATCGCCGAAACCGCGTCGATTCTGTGTGAGACGATTATTGCCAAAGCCGCTTTGGCTCAGGCGACGCCGGAGGAAGCCTTTTCCATTCTGGAAAACGACATCTCCGGGGCCAGTCAGGTCATCGTCGATATTTACAGCCGCTACCTGTTTGAAACGGCCGTCTTTGCCCGCCGCGCAGAAGGCTCCCTGTCCGTCAACGAATTGAAGGAGCTGATGCTGCAAGCGCAAAAGGACGCCTACGGAGATGGACTTGACCATGCTGCGCTGCATCCGTATATGTGGGTGTGCAAGCCGCATTACTACAGTGCGGACTTCAACTTCTACAACTTCCCGTACGCCTTTGGTCTGCTCTTCGCAAAAGGACTGTACGCGGAATATAGGAAGCGCGGCGAAGCGTTTGTTCAACAGTACGACCAGCTTTTGTCCGTCACAGGCAAACGGAGCGTCGCCGATGTGGCCGCGATCATGGATATCGACGTGCGCTCGGTTGACTTCTGGCGCAGCTCGCTTGCCCTGATTGAAAAAGATATCGAAACGTTTGTGGAGCTGGCAGCCGCGCGTGCATGAGTCCACAGGAAAAAACGTCCGACATCGTGTTGGGCGTTTTTTTGCGCATAGCAACGAGCCGACAGGGAGAAAGTAAGAAAAAACAAATGAGGTGATCACGTGGTAAACGGATTGCAGTTACTCGACCTACTACGGGAAACAGAGAACAAAATGCTGCATCTACATAGAGCCATAGACAGGGTCAGCAGCGAACCGGATTTTAAAGAATCGGTCAGCGTTCTCACCGTGGTTGTGCGCGATTACCAGCTTCAGCTTGACAAGATGAAGCAGGCCTTGGGCAAAATCGAAATAGGGGCCAACCAGACACCTCCCCAGGCCGGCCACAATTCGGAAATTCATTAATACGCACCAACAGGAAACAGCCCACGACCAATAGACTGGTGTGGGCTGTTTGGTTGGGTGGACGGCTACTGGAATTCGGCGTAGCGTTTGACGCCGTAAAACGGATACAGCTTGTGCATGTACTCCACCTTGCCGTAGCGAACGTCATCGCCATTGGCGTGGACGATCGTGCCATTTCCCAAGTAAATCGCCACGTGGGAAACGCGACCTTTTCCAAGCGCATCGTAGAACAAGAGATCGCCCGGCTGTGCTTGCTCCAGTGGAATCGATACTCCTCCGCGGAATTGTTCCTCGGATGTGCGAGGAAGGGTAACTCCAAGGCGGCTGAATACGTATGTAGTAAAGCCGCTGCAATCAAATCCGTCCGGTGTGGTTCCCCCGAGTCTGTACGGAGTGTGGAGCAGAGGCTCCAAGATCGATTCGAGGCGACGCAGGCTCGCGGAATCGACAGTGCCTGCAAACGCAACGTCCGGGGTTAGCACGGGACTCAGGTAAGCGGAGAAGACGTACGCTTCTTCCTCTTCGAATTCGATTTTGGTCCACTCGCTGCCTGTCTCCACGACTTCAACCAGGTCACCAAATTTCAATTTGCCTAAAATTCTTGCGTCCGTCGACGCTTTTTTGCGCACATTCAGCACGTCTACCGTCACGCGCGCTTTTTCGCCAGCTGTCAACTCTGGCTGTGCTGGCTCCTGTTGGGCGGAGTCATTCGGGGCGGCTACGATATCCGCAGGGATCGCGGCTTGACCGCCTGTCGACAGGCTGCCCGCAGGCAAGGACAAAGTCTGGCCAATCGACAATTGATCGCTTTTCAGTTGGTTCACTTGCATGAGCTGGGTCACCGTAGTCTGGTGCTCGCGGGCAATTTTGCTCAACGTGTCCCCTGCTGATACCACATACACTCCAGAGGCGGCGTGAGCAGCAGTAGGCAGCAGAGTGAAGAGGGCGAGGGAGGTAAGTAGCTTCGAAGTAAGTTTCATGTCATCGTCTCCACCAATCTACTATTTTCTGCATGTCTAGCTAAAATTCTAGCGGATTTTCCATGGTAAATCTATGAAAAAATCGGGTGGAAAAAAAGTTTTCGAAAACGGTTGCCAAATGGGTAGAAGCAATGCTATATTACAGAAGTGCCCACGAGAGTGAGCAAAAGTGGAGCAAAAAACCACATGGAGCTGTGGTGAAGTTGGAGTTCACGCCGGTCTGTCACACCGGAGGTCGCGGGTTCGAGTCCCGTCAGCTCCGCCATTCTTCGATCAGGAAGAAGGGCGAATATCAACGATGCCGGTGTAGCTCAATTGGTAGAGCACCTGACTTGTAATCAGGGGGTTGTGGGTTCGATTCCTATCGCCGGCACCACGTTTTATTGGCGGTCGTGGCGGAATTGGCAGACGCGCTAGATTCAGGTTCTAGTGGTGGCAACACCGTGGAGGTTCAAGTCCTCTCGACCGCACTATATCGAGGAATGACAGGTTTTTGGTTTGCTGGTTTCAGCAGATCAAAAACCTTTTTTTGTTCAGTCGCGAGACGCGAGCGTGTGGACGTGCGTGTGCGGGAGATGGCTTCGCTTCGACAAGCTGGCTCGCGTACATAGCGTTGAACAAGTAGTCCCTAAAAACGTCCCTAACCAGACCGTGATGTTTTCAGTCAGGAGAGATTGCCATGTTTCTCAAAAAAACGACCATCCAAAAAAACGGAACCCGCTATACGTACTACCGCATTGTGGAGTCCTATGTGGATGAGAACGGCAAACGGAAGCACCGCCATGTTCAATATGTTGGCCTTCTGACGCCTGAGGAAGCCGAGCAGCTGCGGGCACAATTGCGTCAGCAAAGCCTGGCGGAGCGGCGCTCCAGAAGAAAGGCGATTGCTTTGGAGCATGAACCGGCCGCCAAGCCGCTTCCGGCCGATCCCCAGCCGACCAGACAGATTTATGCGTGGAAGGAAGCGCAATTGCTTTGCTACCCCGCGCATGCGGATAAAGAATGGAATCGGACGGACGCCGACATGCTCCTGCTCGTTCGCGAGGGGCGTGGCACTCTGCAACTGGAAGGGCGCAAGCTGTCCCTGCATCCCGGCGTTGCCGTTTTCTGCCCGGCCGACAGTGGCATGTACGTCATCAATGAGCATGATGTTTCTCTGGTGATCGAGCGCATCGCCTTTGAAAAGCTGGCGCTGTCTGCCGAAGAGGGGGGATACCGGCGCATCCCCATACGGGATATGCCTGCGGGCGTCCTTGACTACTCCTTTCCCCAGCGCGTCCTCCAATGGGCCCAGGAGCTGAGGATCGCCATTGCGCAAAACGAAAACGAGTGGAAGATTCAGTCTCTGTTCCTCCAGGTTCTCTCCGTCTTTTTCCAGCCGAAAACGAACGAAGACACCCAGGAAACGCGGCGCCTGATGGAGCAGACGATCCGGTATATTCAGCAGCATTACCGCGAACCGATTACGAGGGAGCAGCTCGCCGCGCGCATCGGCGTCAGCCCCGAACATTTTTCCCGGGTTTTTCGCAAGGAAACGGGCATGAGCTTCGTCGAGTATCTCGGCCGCGTTCGTATCCGCAAAGGGCAGGAGCTGCTCCAGTTCTCCGCCAAGGATTTGCATGTCATTGCGCAGGAAACCGGGTTTGCCAACGATTATTACTTCAGCCGAAAATTCAAGCAGATCGTGGGTGTCCCGCCGACGGTGTACAGAAAGCAGCCGAAACGGATCGCCGTCCTGATGCCGCATGTCACGGCGTGCCTGCTTGCCTGGGGGATCGTCCCGGTATTTGGCGTGATCGGCTTGTGGATGGAGCCGTGGCTGACCGCGCATTACCGTGAGCGGCTGGATTTATCAGGCTTCAAACAAGGGGAGTGGTACAGCGACAAAACCGTCCAGTGGCTCTCGACGAATCCGCCCGATTTCATCATCGTGTATCGGGAGGAGTATACCGAGAGCTTATGGGAGATCGCCCCGGTACTCGCGATTCCCGAGGAATGCAGCGATTGGCGCGAGGAGTTGCTTATGCTTGCGACAGCTGTAGGGCGTCGCCAGCAGGCGGAACAGTGGCTGAAGCAGTTTCAAGAGAAAGCCCTGGCGCTCCAAACCAGACGGGATGACTTGCGTGGGAGGGGCGATACGTTTCTGATCGTGAAAATCGTCTCGGGCAAATGTTACGTCTACGGCAACCTGACGAGCATGGGCGGGTGCCTGATCTACGACGTGCTCGGGTTGCAGCCGCCTGTTGCCGTACAGCAGAACATTATCGAAAAAGGGCTTCTGAACATCCACGTACCGTTGGAAGACCTGCCCGCTTATGCCGCCGATCATATTTTTTTGTTCCACTATCCCTCCCATTGGCCCGCCGACGAGTGCGAGGTGCTGGAATCGGACGTGTGGCGTAGCCTGCCGGCAGTAAGGAACGGGCGCGTCTACGAGCCGGACCCGAATATTTTTTACGGCTACGATCCTTTGGCGATGGACAAGCAATTGGACTGGCTGACGGAACTGCTGTCACATTTCGAATGAATGTTGGTCATTTGTCTGCATGGACAACCGTTCTGTCCTCTTGATACGCTTTATACGATAATAATTCTCATTTTCATTAGGAGGATCAGCATGTTGAGGACCATGTGCCAAAAACACTTCTGGATCGTTGTTACCAGCCTGCTTTCTCTCGTCCTGCTCAGTGCGTGCGGCGGGATCAAGGAAAGGACACCGCCACAAACCGAGGGGACAGCCCCTTCTGCTTCTGCACCGGCAGCGTCGGCAGGTTCTGACGACAATGCCCCAGCCAAAGAAGGCGCGACGCGCATCGTCAAGACCGTGCTTGGGGATGTCGAGATTCCGCTCCATCCAAAACGGGTGGTCGCGGGCTATTATCACGGAACGCTACTGGCCTTGGACTTTCCGGTCGTGGGAGCCAGCAAGGAATGGTGGATGGGCAGTCCCTTCCTGACAGAGCAGGAGAAGCGCATAGAAGATATCGGTTCTCCGTTGTCGCTGGAAAAGGTCATGGCACTCAATCCCGATCTGATCGTCATCTACGATAGCAATCGGGACGACTATGAATCGTTGTCCAAAATTGCCCCGACCGTTTACATCCCGTATGATTCCAAGCTGGGCATACGCGACGAGGTGCGGCTTTTTGCCGAAATGTTTGGCCGCCAAAAAGAGGCCGAAGCCTGGTTTGCCAAATACGAAAAGGCAGCCGCCAAGGCGAGGGAGCGGTTGAAAAACATCGTCGGGCCGAATGCGACCGCGACCCTGATTCATCCGAACGGGAAAGAGCTTGCCGTGCTTGGCGACAACTTCGGACGGGGCGGGGAAGCGATCTACCACGCGATCGGCTTCAAGGCCAATGAACGGGTGCAGCGCGAAGTGATCGACAGCGGCGTTCAGTATCAGGCGATTTCGCTGGAGCTGCTCCCGGAATATGCGGATGCGGACATCGTGTTTCTCTGCGCCTGGGACCAAACGACCGAGGAGGAGTTGAAGGCGGTAGTCGACAGCGGGGTGTGGAGGCAGCTTCCGGCTGTCCGGGAAAATCGCGTCATCGTGCTGGATTACAAAACCTTTTTCTACTTTGACCCGATATCCGTTCTCGGCCAGATCGAGGCATTGGCCGACGTGATTGAGCGGCACAACGAGGCGAAGAAGCAATGAGGAGCGATCAAAGAAAGTTTTTCGACCAAGGAAGGTTGAAGAACTTTCTTTTTTTCGCTACAATCAGAGTGGTGATAATGAATTTCATTTTCAAAACGAGGCGGAATGGCGACGCAGAGACAGACCGCTGCAACAGGGACGGTCTGCCTTTTTGCGCCGGAAAAAGCGCAGGCGGATGTCCAGCGTCCGCTGCTCACCTGTTCTTTGAAAACGGTCCAAGATTTGCAGGTTGCTTGCCGCGTCAGGCGTGGGATACAGTAGAGTAGCGAGCATTGCGGTAGATTTGCAGCAAATCGCAAGCTATTTTGCGCAAACAAAAAAGAGAGACAGCACGAAGGAAAGCGAGGGGGTAGAGGAGCATGAACAAATTCCGGTTCATGGGCATCCGTGTCATGACAGCAGCCTTCCTGTTTTCAGTGTGTACCACAGTCCTTTCCGCACCTGCATCTGCCTTGGGCACAGCAGAGCTTTCCTCTGGAGAGCAGCGCGAAATGTTTTTGGACAAAATGGACCTCAAAGACCAAGAAGTCCTCGGCTTTTACCATACAACGATGGAAGGCAGCTCTGACGCGCGCAAGCACAATATCAGGAAGGCGCTGAAAAAGATTAACCAGGAAACAGTCAAGCCGCATGCGGTTTTTTCCTTTAATGAAGAAGTAGGCAACGCGAATCGAGAAGAGGACGGTTGGAAAAAGGCAGGCGCCATCCTCAACGGGCAGCTTGTCGAGGACTTCGGAGGCGGAATTTGCCAGGTTTCCAGCACGTTGTACAATGCGGCGCAAGAAGCGGGGATGACGATTGTGGAGCGGCACAATCACAGCAAATCCGTGGGCTATGTGCCGGTTGGACAGGACGCAACGGTCGCGTATGGCGTCCTGGACTTCCAGTTTCGGAATCCGTACGACTTTCCTGTCAACATTAAAGCGAAAGCATACAACGAAAACGATGTCGTCATCGCCATCGTCCGTGCATCATGACAACAGCAACGTAAGCAGGGGGACATCAAGTCGGGATGTGCCTCCTGTTTTTTTGTCCTCTGCAAAAGGAAAAGATTGGAAGTGATGAAATATGTGGGTTTGAGTCAGGCATTCCTGACTATACTGTGTGAAAAAGGAGGTGCGCCATGTACGTACAGGTGACAGGCGATCCGCCGAATCGGCGCGTGATCGTCATGGGAGAGCCTTTGGGGTGTTGCCAGGAAGACGGCTATTATTTTTTGCCTGGAAGGCTTGTCGCAGCGCTAAAGCCGGAAGATTTGCCGATCGGGATCGCGTTCAGGCTTCAGGGCGCTCTGCCTTCGGGATATGGATTTTATCGGGAGGATTCCGTTGTTTTTTGCAGGAAAAGCGATTCCCCCGCTCTTTGGATCGAGGTGACCTCCACGTACGTCCCTTCGGAATGGGACGGTTTGTTCTCGCTGGACGCAACCGTTCAGGCGCGCAGAGCCGTCATTGAGCAGCATCCGCAGCTCGCGTTTGTCCTCTGCGAAACAAAGGAGCAGGTTGTGCGTCTTCGCTACGGGTTTATGTGGTCCGCCGAGGAGGAGACGGATTTGGAGAGCGCGCTGGAAGCGATATGCGATACGGTTTTCGAAGTAGAAGCAAGGGGCAACGCAAGGCTCTGGCCCGGCTATAACAACTGCTTTGACGAGTAGGGACGCGCTGTTTCTCGTCCTCTTTCCCATGATATAGTAAAAGGGAGCGACAAGCCTGCATAAGGGAGAGGACAAAATGGAACCAATTCGCAATATTTACTGCGTAGGACGCAATTACCGGCTGCATGCGGCTGAACTGGGGAACGACGTACCGGAAAAGCCGCTGATTTTTGCCAAGCCGACACATGCTCTGGCTGTGACGAATGGGCAGGAGATTGAGCTGCCCGGCACGCGCGGAGAGCTTCATTACGAAGCGGAGCTGGTCGTGCATCTGGCACGGCCGTATGAGCCGGGCTGCACGCTTGCCGAGCTGGTCGACAAAATCGCGCTCGGCATTGACTTTACTTTGCGCGATGTGCAGAGCGAGTTGAAGAAAGCGGGTCATCCGTGGCTGCTTGCCAAAGGCTTCCCCCATTCCGCAATCCTGACGCCGTTTCACCCGTTTCCAGGGCTTGCGGCGTTGCAGCAGACGGACTTTTCCCTGCTGAAAAACGGTGAGCAGGTGCAGCGGGGAAATATCAGCGATGTCATTTTTGATCTGGAGACGCTCATTGCCTACGTGGCGGAGCATGTTGGCTTGGGTCAGGGCGATGTGATTTACACGGGGACTCCTGCGGGTGTTGGACCCGTCGCTTGCGGCGATGTCCTGACGCTCAAATGGGGCGATGAAGAGTGGGGCCAGTTTACGGCCAGACTGAAATAAAAACGAGCGGTTTTGCAGGCTGACTTCGACCCATCTTCTGTCAGAATCATACAGAAGATGGGTTTTTGTCGGGAAAAACGCCATTGAAAGCAATTCTCAATTACATCTGGTTCTTTGGTACTAAAAGGCAGGAATGGCCTGCTTTTCCCCTTGTTTTTCGATTAGTCCGATGCTACCAATTCCGCGATTGGTAAATTTTACGGTCTTATCCTCCCGTTTCCTCCTGGGGTAATCTGTCCATGTACCCGGACGGGTGCCACAACATGACAAGGAGGAAAAGAAAGTGACGAAACGAGATTGGGTCATGAAATCAACAGTAGCAGTCATACTGAGTACGTCCCTGTTAATGGGTGGTCAAGTTGGACAAGCAGCCGCCAAGACGCAAGATTCGAAACAATCTGATGTGGCGGAAATCGCGAAATCGTTGATTGGAAAAGATTATGAATATAAAGCAAAAGGACCGAAACAGTTCGGTTCTGCAGAGCTGGCTACGTATGCGTACAAGCAAGTGGGCATTTCGATCGGCAGCACGATTTCGAGCTTGTACAAAACAGGCAAAAAAGTCTCCCCAAACAGCGTAGAGCCGGGAGACCTCGTGTTTTTCGCATCCAGTGGAAGCGGAAGCCCCACCTTCATGGGCATTTACATAGGCAACGACCAATTCGTCTATTCCTCCCAAAGCGAGGATGCCGTCGTCCTGAAAAGCTTTTCGGAGTACAGCGGCAAATTCGTAGGGGCACGCCGCATTTTGGAGGAGGCAGGCTCCTCTGACAATTCGGGCAGCAAGCCGGAGCAGCCAGCGAGCGACCTGGCTGACACGATCATCAAGATCGGCGAGAAATACTTGGGTACCAAGTATAAATACGGCTCTAGCAGCAGTACGACCAAGACGTTTGACTGCTCGTCCTTTACGCAGCGCGTCTTCAAGGAAGCGGGAATCACGTTGCCGCGCGACTCCCGCCAGCAATCTACCGTAGGGAAGACGGTATCCAAGAAGGACTTGCAAAAAGGCGACCTGGTGTTCATGAAGGCTTCTGTCAACAGCTCTTCCGACCGGATTACGCACGTGGCGATCTACGCCGGAAACGGCAAAATTTTGCACACGTACGGCAGCCCGGGCGTGACTTACTCCAAATTCGACGGAACGAACTGGGAGAAGCGCGTCGTCAAAATCAAGCGCGTCCTCTAGTTTTTCGAAACGGCTCCATCCAAGCCGTTCCGGCAGGCTCTCGTGCGTGTGCATGGGAGCCTTTGTTATTTTGTTTGACGCACCACAAAGCGAATGGTTACGCGAATGGTGCCTGCCAATTTTTCCAAATCGCCTGATCTATTTGTTCGAATAGAAAATAAAGAGGGAATATTGAAAAAATGTCGAATGTATTTGTTCATCCTTGAAAAAAAGTGGGGGTGTGTCACATGCAATTGACCATGCCAGCGAAATACAATTTCGCCGCACAAGTGGATGAATGGGCTAGAAAAAACCCGGAAAGACGCGCTGTCTGGGAGCTGGACGAACAAGGGAACGAACGAATCCTGACCTACGAGGAACTGCGCCGTTATTCCAATCGGATCGCGAATGCGCTTGCCTCCATCGGGCTTGGCGAAAAGGACCGGGTGCTGGTTCTCGTCTCCCGTGGCACACTCGCCTACGGGCTATACCTCGCCTTGCTGAAGCTGGGCGCCGTCATTTTGCCCGGTTCGGAGATGCTGCGCTTTAAGGATATCGAGTACCGGGTGAACCACGCCCAGGTCAAGGCGGTCATCAGCTTCGAAGGCGGGCTGGACGAGGTGGATCAGACGCGCGGCCATTGTCCCAGTCTGACGCACTACATTACGACCGGGGAAGGAAAAGAAGGCTGGGTCGCCCTGGCCGGCATCATGGAAGGACAGGCCGAGGAATTCACGGTGGCAGACACGGATGCCGATGAGCTGGCGTTTTTGTCCTACACGTCCGGGACGACGGGCGGCCCCAAAGGGGTTATGCACGTCCACGGCTGGCCGTTCGCGCATCTGGCGGTGGCAGCGAAGCAGTGGCTCGACGTGCGCGAAGGCGATTTGGTCTGGGCGACAGCGGGTCCTGGCTGGGCGAAGTGGATCTGGAGTCCGTTCGTCTCCACATTGGGCATGGGAGCGACGGCGTTTGTGTACAAAGGACGGTTCGTTGCGGAACAGTATTTGACGATTTTGCAAAATTACCCGGTATCGGTCCTCTGCGCGACGCCGACCGAGTACAGGCTGATGGCCAAAGTATCCGATCTGGGCCAGTACAAGCTGCAAGCGCTGCGCTCCGCATGCTCGGCAGGAGAGCCGCTGAACCGCGAAGTCATCGATACATTCCGCCGCGAGTTCCAGCTGACCGTGCGCGACGGATATGGACAGACGGAAAGCACGCTTTTGGTCGGCACTTTTGTGGGCATGGAGCCAAAGCCAGGCTCGATGGGCAAGCCTTCTCCGGTGGTGCGCATCGCGATCATCGACGAGGAGGGCCACGAGCTGCCTGTCGGCAAGGTCGGGGACATTGCGATCGACCGCAACCTCGTGGCGCTGTTCAAAGGATACCTGAATGATCCCGAGCGCACCGCGAGAGCGTTCCGGGGCGACTGGTACGTCACCGGTGACCAGGGTCGCATGGACGAGGACGGGTACATTTGGTTCGAGGGCCGTTCTGACGACATCATCATTTCCGGCGGATACACGATCGGGCCTTTCGAAGTGGAGGATGCGCTGGTCAAGCATCCGGCCGTATCCGAGTGTGCGGCAGTCGCAAGCCCCGATCCCGAGCGCGGCCACGTGGTGAAAGCGTTTGTCATCTTGAAAAAAGGCCATGCTCCTTCAGAGGGACTCGTCTCGGAGTTGCAGGAACATGTAAAAACGTTGACAGCGCCGTATAAATACCCGCGCAAAATCGAATTTGTCCAGGAACTGCCGAAAACAACCTCCGGCAAAATCAGGCGAATCGAGCTGCGCCAGCAGGAAGCAAGAACGCTTCAGTCTTAAAAGAAAGCGAGTCTTACGAATTTGTAAGGTTACCGTAAGCCGATTCGATAGGAGAAATCAGGCGCATTCCCTACAATGGAGGTGTCAAGCACGGTAGGGGGAATGCAGCATGAATCAGCTTTCCGTTCGAAGCGTTCGAACAGGAGGAAATGCGAATCCGTATCGAGCCAAAAAGGCCGGGGAGCGTCCGCAAAAACGGGGCGTTTCCTGGAAAGAATGGGCGGGTCTTGCACTCGTCGCCATGCTGGTGGCGGCGAGCCTGTCTCCGCTTGTGCTCACCTGGGCCGGGAGTTGGTGGATGGACGAGCAGAAGCTGGCGGCTGTGCAGCATCCGGCAAGAGGCGTCTATGTCAGGCTGGACGAGATGCCTGATTACGTGTGGAAAGCGTTCGTCGCCATCGAGGACCACCGTTACATGCAGCACTCCGGTGTAGACCCGTACGGACTGGCCCGGGCGATCTGGATAGATGTGCAGAAAGGCGCTTACGTGCAGGGCGGGAGTACGATTACGATGCAGCTGGCCCGCAATCTGTTTTTGACCGATGACAAAACGATGGGCAGAAAAATCAAGGAAATCGCCATCGCTTTGCAACTGGAAACGCGCTATAGCAAAAAAGAATTGCTGGAGCTGTACCTGAATGCGATCTACTTCGGCCATGGACACTATGGCATTGGGGAAGCGGCCCGCTTTTACTTCGGCAAGCCGATTGCCGCCAAGGGGGAGGGTGCATCGCTGACGATGGGCGAAGCCGCGATTCTCGCTGCGTTGCCGAAAGCGCCGGAGACCTACTCGCCCGTGCGGAATTGGGAAAAGGCCAAGGCGCGTCAGCTGGTTGTGCTAGACAGAATGGCCGAGCTGCACGTCATTGACCAGGAGACGCTCAAGCAGGCCAAGCGGGAGCAAGTAGTGGTCAAGGCAGGCGATCAGCCAAGGTCGGCTTGGAAGCCGTAACAGGACAAAAGGTCTTCTGTCGTCATGGCAGGGGACCTTTTGACATCCCGCCATCCGGGACAGCCTGTGCGCTCACCCAAGCGCGGCGCGCTGCATAAGGTAAGGGGAGGAACTACAGGAAGGAGTCCGGAGCCGTCATGAGTGCGTATCCTTACCAACCCCAGTCGGGATCGAACACCCCTTCGATGTCGACGTTGATTGACCCGTTTTTGTATCAAACCTTGCTCGGCGTGGTTCAGCGTGATGTCGTGATTCAAACGACCCAGGGAAACCTCCGCGGCAACGTCGTCAACGTCCTGCCGGATCATGTGGCTTTGCGCGTGGGCGGGTCTATGTTTTTTGTGCGGATTCAGCAAATCGTCTGGGTCATGCCAGGGTAATGGCATGATACAACCCTGCCCCGACATAAAACAGTAAAGGTAGCAGGATGACGGGGGAGGGAATCGCGTTGTTTACACGGATCAACCGATTGGCTATCGAGCTTCCGGAGCCGGAATACGGAGACGCCAACGCCGCTGCGGCCGTCCAGGAGCTATTGGGCGGTCGTTTTGGCGAGATGTCGACATTGAACAACTACTTGTACCAGTCGTTCAATTTTCGCGGCAAGCGCAAGCTGAAGCCGTTTTACGACCTCGTCGCAAGCATTACGGCGGAAGAGGTAGGACACGTCGAGCTGGTGTCCAATGCGATCAATTTGTGCATGAAAGGCATTACCCGGCCAGGTGATCCGGATACGACACCGCTGTCCAACGGCTTGAACAAACGCAATACGTATCATTTCATTGCTTCGGCACAGACGGCGCTGCCCGGGGATTCCATGGGAAAATCGTGGACGGGCGATTACGTTTTCACCAGCGGCAACCTCGTCCTCGATCTGTTGCACAACTTCTTTCTGGAATGCGGGGCGCGGACGCACAAGATGAGGGTGTACCAGATGACCGATCACCCGACGGCGAGAGCCATGATCGGCTACTTGCTGGTCAGAGGCGGCGTGCACATCGTCGCCTACGCCAAAGCGCTGGAAATCGCGACAGGGGTAGACCTGACGAAAATGCTCCCCATCCCCGATCTCGACAATGACCAGTTTGACGCCACCCATCCGTACATTGCCATGGGGCTGAACCGCAAGCTGTTTACGTTCAGCTATCAGGATTACCAGGATATCGCCTTGATCTGGCGCGGTCCATTGCCGGACGGCGGCACAGCCGAGGTCATTCAGGGCGTTCCCGATGGCGGCCCGGTTCCAGACCTCGATGAGCTGCCGGAGGAGTTTGCCCCTGGTGTGTCGCGCGAAGATTTTATCGAGATTGCCAAACGTCTGCAACGATCAGCCGGGCTGTAGGAGCACACGAGCATGGACGCGACCACAAGCAAAAAGACCAATCAGCTCTGCCGCAAAGGGGCGAAAGCTGATTGGTCTTCTCTGTTTTTTCCGGATCAGGTCGTGCGGTTGACCGCTTTTTCCAGCGCGTCTTCCAGAACATGGGCGTACTGCATCGTCGTTTCGATTTTGGAGTGTCCCAGCTGGGCTTGCAGCTGATGCGGGTCCGGATTCAGCCGCAAAAATTGGGTGGCGAAGCTGTGGCGCAGCTTATGTACGGATAAATCGGGAATCCCGAACGCTTTTGCGTATTTTTTGACCAGCTTTTGCACCGAGCGGATCTCGATGCGGTGACCGTATGGCTTCGTCGGCGATACGGCGAGGAAAACGGCGGTCTCTTGCGGGGCCGGCTGGTATTTGTCGCGCACGGCCAGGTAGCGGCTCAAATGCTCCTTCCCCCAGTCGCTGAAAAAGGGGGCGTCTTCCTTCTTGCCTTTGCGCACCATTTTTAACTGGTTTTTTTCCATCACGATGTCGGACAAGTCCAGACTGACGATCTCGGAGACGCGAAAGCCGCCAGAGAGAATCAGCGCGATCATGGCGGTGTCGCGTTCGCGGTTTTGCAGGTGGTACTGCCGCTTTTTTTCGGTGTCGCAGTGGGCCAGATAGCCGTGGTAGACGAAGTCGACAAACGCGTGAATTTCTTCGTCGATCAAAATTTTCGCGCGGATGGCGTGAGCGCGGGCCAACGGCGTCAACTCGGCCGTATCCAGCTCGATTTTCGCGAGTACGTTGCGCTTCAAATACGCCTCGCCGTTTTCATCTTCCGCCAGCGCAGCTAAATAATGAAACAACGACTTCAAGCTGGAAATTTTTCGGCTGATCGTCCGGTCGCTGTATTCTTTTTTGGCGCTGCGCGTCGGCTTGGTGAGCAGAGCGGAACGCTCGTACAAGTGCGATTCCTGCAAATATAAAATGTAGCTTTCCACCGTCTCCTTTTTCAGCTCGTTCAAATCGGAGAGGGGCACGTCCTTGATCTCGGTCGCTGCCGTCAAGCCTTCTGTCATCATCCAGCGAAAGAAAAACGCGATATCGCGCAAATACCCGAGCAAGGTGGAAGGCGAGCTTTTTTTCGTTTTCTTATGGTCGATAAATTTTTCGACATACCAGGGAAACGATCCGACTGTTTGCAAAAGCTGCAAGGCATCTCGCTGTTTGGTTACGGACATGTGATCCACCACCCGTTATTGTTGTCATCGTTGTGTACGAACATATATTCTAGCAAAACGGCAACGTTCTGGGAATTGCCAATTGCGCTATTTACCGTCATGATGGAAATCGTGTATAGTAGGGAGGAACTTAAATCGTATCGATTACGATTTTTGGATGAGGAGGGGTTTTGTTTGGCTACGTGGGATTTGTCCAAGACACGCCACCATGTCTTGCTCTGCAATGGCGGAAGCTGTATGCGCAGCGGGGGAGAGGAGGTTACGCTTGCGATCCGGGAAGCGATCGCCGAGGCAGGACTGGATGATTACGTACATACAAGCCGGACGCGCTGCAACGGTCGCTGCGAGGATGCCTGTGTCGTGATCGTCTATCCGGAAGGCATCTGGTACCGGAATGTAACGCCAGCGGATGCCAAGCTGTTGGTCGAGCAGCATTTTCGCCGGGGGGAGCCGGTCGAATCATTGGTGACGCATCGGTTTTGCGGGGACGGCTTTGTCCGCACCTCGGACTGCAAGCCAGGCATGCTCAAATCGGAAAAAGTCAAAAAGTAGTCCAGGGCCGCGCTCCGTCTGCTAATGGGGGCGTGGTTTTTTGTGCAGATGGAAGGGTGTTATCGAGTAGCGAGTAGTCGTCACAACAGAGCCAGTTTTCCAAGTCGCCGCGGTCAGTGCCGCTGTTTTGTCTAAGATCGCGGCAAAAGGAGAAGGTAATAGAAGAGCGCCTGTGCGCAGGAATGCATGTTTGCTGAAAACGCCATCATTTATGTCTTTGTCATATGGACATTTTAAACAAATGGTGGTAACCTATCTGTAAATAAGGTTGATTTCATGGGATTTATACAAGGAAAATACGTCCGCGTAGGGTGTACATTTGTTTTCGTGGAAATGACTTTCGCGATGGGACAGGTGTAAGGCCCGATGGCTGGATGCTGGAGGGATTCTCGTTGGCGAGCAAAACATTGGAACATTTTTTACAGGAAAATCTGGCTGATTTGAAGAGCAAAGGTCTGTACAACGTCATCGATCCTTTGCAAAGCGCAAACGGCCCGGTCATCACCATTGCGGGAAAAGAGCTGATTAACCTGTCCTCGAACAACTACCTGGGCCTGGCGACAGACCAGCGCCTGGTGGATGCAGCGATTGCCGCTGCCCAAAAATACGGGGTAGGGGCAGGCGCGGTACGCACCATCAATGGTACGCTTGATCTGCACGTGAAGCTGGAAGAAAAACTGGCTGCCTTCAAGCATACGGAAGCGGCGATCGCCTATCAGTCCGGCTTTAACTGCAACATGGCCGCCATCTCGGCCGTCATGGACAAGAACGATGCCATTTTGTCCGACGAATTGAACCACGCGTCGATTATCGACGGCTGCCGTCTCTCTCGGGCGCAAATCATTCGCTTCAACCACTCGGACATCGACGACCTTCGCGCCAAAGCGAAGGAAGCAAGAGAGTCCGGCAAATACAAAAAGCTGATGGTCATTACCGATGGCGTCTTCTCGATGGACGGCGATATCGCCAAGCTGCCGGAAATCGTGGAGGTTGCCGAAGAGTTTGACCTCATCACATATGTAGACGATGCGCATGGCTCGGGCGTGCTTGGAAAAGGCGCCGGAACCGTCAAGCACTTTGGCTTGTCTGACAAAATCGACTTCCAGATCGGTACGCTCTCCAAAGCAATCGGGGTAGTCGGCGGCTATGTAGCCGGACGTCGGGAATTGATCGATTGGCTCAAGGTACGCAGCAGACCGTTCCTGTTCTCGACGGCGCTGACGCCAGCGGATGTAGCCGCTTGCATTACCGCCATTGATATTTTGCAAAACAGCACAGAGTTGCACGACAAGCTGTGGGATAACGGCCACTACCTGAAAAAAGGCTTGAAGGAGCTTGGCTTCCATATCGGCGAGAGCGAAACGCCGATCACGCCATGCATCATCGGCGACGAACAAACGACGCAGGCATTCAGCAAACGCCTCTACGAAGAAGGTGTGTACGCCAAGGCAATCGTTTTCCCGACCGTACCAAAAGGAACAGGTCGTGTGCGCAATATGCCGACTGCCGCTCACACCAAGGAAATGCTGGATCGCGCCCTTAGCATCTATGAAAAAGTCGGGAAGGAAATGGGGATCTTGTCATGAAAAAGATTTTAGTAACGGGAGCATTGGGGCAAATCGGTTCCGAGCTCATCATGAAGCTGCGTGAAGTTTACGGAAACGATCAGGTGGTCGCGACCGATATTCGCCAAAAAGAAGACGATCCTGTCGTGCAGTCCGGGCCATTTGAAATCCTGGATGTGACAGACGCAAAACGCATGTTCGAGCTGGCCAAAGCACACAATGTCGATACGATTATGCACCTTGCCGCGCTGCTCTCGGCTACCGCCGAAGCGAAGCCGCTGCTGGCGTGGAACCTGAACATGGGCGGACTGGTCAATGCGCTGGAAGTGGCGCGCGAGCTGAACTGCCAGTTTTTCACGCCAAGCTCCATCGGCGCTTTCGGACCGTCCACGCCGAAGGACAACACACCGCAGGACACGATTCAACGCCCTACGACCATGTACGGCGTGAACAAAGTATCCGGCGAACTGCTGTGCGACTACTACTATCTGAAATTCGGCGTCGACACCCGTGGCGTCCGCTTCCCTGGCCTGATTTCCTATGTGGCGCCTCCGGGCGGGGGAACGACCGACTACGCGGTCGACATCTACTACAAGGCGATCCTGGAAGGCGCGTATACGTCCTACATCGCCAAAGGCACGTACATGGACATGATGTACATGCCGGACGCTTTGAACGCGATCATCACCTTGATGGAAGCAGACGCATCCAAGCTCATTCACCGCAATGCGTTTAACGTAACGGCCATGAGCATCGAGCCTGAGGATGTTGCCGCTGCGATCCGCAAGCACATTCCGGAGTTTACGCTCTCCTACGACGTCGACCCGGTGCGCCAGGCGATCGCGGACAGCTGGCCAAACTCGATCGACGCGACCGCAGCCATGAAGGAATGGGGCTTCAAAGCGGAGTACGATCTGGACAAAATGACCGAAGACATGCTCACCAAACTGCGGGGAAAGCTGCTGCAGCACGTCGGCTAAGCGAATAGCATACTCACGGCATGAAAACGCCGCTTTGCACAGCCTGCAAAGCGGCGTTTTTTGTGGCTGTTTCAGAAGCAAACGTTCAGGACAGTTTTGCCCGCACCTGCTTGAGCTTGATGGCGTTGGCGATGGCGGTCCACATGTCGGAGGACTCGGAGCCGACGTACCAATACGCCAGTCCGGCGATTGGCCACTGCAGGCTCGCCTGAACCTTGAGCCCCATCGAACGGCTTTCTTCCAGCCAGATCGTATGGGAGACGCCTTGCTTTTGGTAGGTCGAGCGGTATTGCCCCAGGTTCGCCTCCCAGACCGTGCTTGCCCTGTACTGGGAGAGCAACTGATAGGAGGCCGGGATCGTCAGGTCGGTCGATTGCAGGCTGCCTTTTGCCTGATACCAGTCGCGGGTATAGAACGGCAGGCCGACGATCAGCTTCTGGGCCGGAACTTGGTTCAGCAGGTCGACGATCACTTTTTTCAACCATGGCAGCGAAGCGACTGAGCCTGCCTGAGCGCCCCCCACCCAATGTTCCTCGTAGGCCATGACAACCAAATAGTCCGCGGATTTTGCCAGTTTGGCAAAGTCGTAAGGTTCACTCCAATCGGTCTTGGTATCGGGCGGAATGTCGACGGAGACGACAGCGCCTTTGGCGTGCAGCGCCGCCGACAGCTCCTGGATGAACAGGGTGAAGTTGTTGCGGTCGGCCGGGGAAAAGCCTTCAAAATCGACGTTGATCCCGTCCAACTGGTACTTGTCCACGTAGGCGGACAACTTCGCGACGATGGCTTTCCGCTTTGCCGCATCCGCGAGCATGGCATGCGTGGCAGCGGAGTCAAAGCGGTTCCCGAACAGCGGCCACACCTGCTTGCCGTTTGCATGCGCCCAATGGATCAGGGTCGCGTCGGACAAATCGCTGACTGTGCCGTCATTTTGCAGGAAGTACCAGCGCGGCGACAGCGTGTTGACGCCGCTTTGCTTGACCTGCGCGATGAACTCGCCGGTCGTGGACTGGTATTGCCAGCCGAGCGAAATCAGCGGTTTGGCAGCCGCGCTTTGCGTCTTCAGCTCGTCCAGGATACGCTGCAAAATCACGGCTGTCTCTTCCCGCGACAGCGCTTTTTGCGGGCGGAAGCTGCCTTGGTAGCCGACGAGCCATTTTTTCTCGAGCGCTTTGGCGACAGACGCTTTTGCCCAGCCGGAGACAGAAGCGGCATCTTGCACGGCGGGCGTCGCCTGTGCCGAAACGTTTTGCTCCAGGGCGCGCACGAGAAACGCGGCGGCTTCCTCACGGGAGATTGTCCGCTTCGGCCCGAACGCCGTGGGGCTGATCCCGTTGGCGATGCCGAGTGCCGCCGCAGCCTGTACGGACCCGTACGCCCACGAGTTTTTCGGGACGTCGGCATACGCCGAGATCGTGGCCGCCACAGGCTGGATGCCGAGCGTCCGCGTGAGCATCGCGACGAATTCGGCGCGCGTCACTGGCCGCGTCGGATGGAAGTAGCCGTTTTCATCCCCCGCGATCACGCCTGCCTTCTGCAAGGAGCGAATCTGCTCTTTGGCGTAGCTGTTGGCAATATCCTTCAGGCTGTTCGTGGATGCCGTGGACGCGGGAACCCCGACGGCCAGCGTGAGGCAGTATGTCAGAAATGCCAGAGAAACCAACCAAATATGTATGTTTTGTTTTTTCATCATACATCCAGTATAAGGAGGTAGAACCCATCTTTCATTGGACATTTTTTGGTAAGAGGCAAATGTGCCGCAACACACGGAAATTAATTAGGGGGGAATTCCGATATGGTATGATAAGATTGAAACGAGAGAGAAACAAAAGCGAGGCGGAAGAGAAATGGAAGACGTACTGATTATCGGCGGAGGTCCTTGTGGTCTGGCGGCAGCGATCGCCTGCAAAAGAGCGGGACTCGATCCGCTTATCATTGAAAAAGGATCGCTGGTGCATTCGATCTATCGCTACCCGACGTACATGGTGTTCCACAGCACACCGGATTTGCTGGAGATCGGCGGCATTCCTTTTACGACCGCCAACGAAAAGCCGACACGACAGGAAGCGCTCCAATACTATCGGCTGGTGGCTGCTCGCGAAAAGCTGCGGGTCCATCTGTACGAAACGGTGACGGAAACGAAAAAGACGGCGGATGGCTTTCAGGTTGCGACGATCGACCGCTTTTCCCAGACGCATCTGTATCAGGCGAAGAAGCTGGTCATTGCCACGGGCTACTTTGACAATCCGAACCGGTTGAACGTGCCGGGCGAGGATTTGCCGAAAGTCTCATCTTTTTACAAGGAAGCGCACCCATATGCGGGATTGAAGGTCGCCATCGTCGGCGGAAACAACTCTGCTGTCGATGCCGCAATGGAGCTGGAACGGGCAGGGGCGCAGGTGACGGTCATTTGCCGCAGAACCGAGCTGTCCGACAAAGTGAAGGCGTGGACACGGCCTGTCTTCGAGAGCCTGGTCAAAAAAGGGCGCATCCAGATGTTTTTCGGCGCCACTGTCGCTTCGATTGAAGAGCGCTTCATCCACGTCCAGACAGCGGAAGGGCAGATCGCGCTTGAAAACGACCATGTCTTCGCCCTGATCGGCTATCGGCCTGACCGGACATTCCTGCATTCGCTCGGGGTGCAGATCGATGGGGAGACGGGCGTTCCGGCGCATGATCCGGACACGATGGAGACGAACATTCCCGGCCTCTACATAGCCGGAGTGATTGCGGCGGGCCACCACGCCAATGCCATTTTCATCGAAAACGGCCGATTTCACGGAGAAGCGATTGCCCGCCACATCGTCTCGCAAGGAAACGTTTAGGTTTTTTCTAGCCTAGAACTTCCACTCCAACTGTCTGCCGCCAATGAGGTGGTAGTGCAGGTGGAAAACCGTTTGCTGTCCATGCTGTCCGGTGTTGGTCACGACGCGGAAGCCTGACTCGGCTACTTCCATGATTTCGGCTACCTTTTGCAACGACAGGTGCAGGTGGCCGATCAGCTCCTTGTCTTCAGGCTGAATCGCCAAGACCGACTGGATATGCTTTTTCGGGATGACCAGAACATGCACGGGTGCGACAGGATTAATGTCGTGAAAAGCCAGCACGTGCTCGTCCTCGTACACTTTTTTGGAAGGGATATCTCCAGTTACGATTTTGCAAAAAAGGCAGTCCATTTGTTTCGTCATCCTTTCTCCATCATGCCAAGGTATATAGCTTATTTCGGCATGGGAGCAGGCTTTACCTGTTTGGAGGCGAGAGTTTTTGCTAAAGAGATGGCGGGGAGAATTCACAAATGCGCCACAGGCGAAAGCGGGACGGAACGGGCAACTTGACTTCCAAACTGAGCTGTAACTATAATCATTACAGCAAAGGGGTGACCGACTTGAAAATCAGCAGCCGTTTCTCGATTGCGGTTCATATTTTATCTCTGCTTTCGATTGATGCCACTTCTCATCATACATCGGAATGGATTGCGAGTAGCGTGAACACCAATCCGGTAATTATTCGCCGCGTGCTCGGGCAGTTGAAAAAAGCGGGGTTTGTCCACGTCCGGGCCGGAGCGGGCGGCGCAACGCTAGCGAAGGGGCTGGAGCAAATCACATTGCTGGATGTCTATCGCGCGGTGGAAGTCGTGGGGGAAGGCCAGCTTTTTCATATCCATGAACAGCCCAATCTTTCCTGTCCGGTGGGCGCCAATATCCAGTTCATCCTGGAGCTGATCCTGCATCGCGCCCAGCATGCGATGGAAGCGATTTTGCAAAGCGTAACGATGCACGAGCTGGTCAACGACCTGCGGCAAAAAATAACCGAACAAGCCCGCTAAAGCCGACCGCCTGCCCGCTTCGCCCGATGATTGCGTGAAAAAGCGGCATCGAGTCAGACAAACGGGAAAAGCCGCTTGCCATCGGCGAAGGGGACAAGGGGGCGAAGGACAGGATTCAGGGTGGAAATAGCGAAAAAGAACGGATATAATAAAACTATTCGAAAAGCTGTGAAAAAACCGACAACGGCGTCGGTGCAGGCTTGACATGTTGGTGAGCAGTCGGCACGTCCATTCTCTTTGCCGGGAGGTGGAGTATTGCGTCATCGTTTTCGAATCATCATCATAGACGACGACCCGATCACGCGAATGGACCTGGGCGAGATGTTGCAGGAACAAGGCTACAACGTTGTGGCGGACGGGAAGAACGGCGAAGAGGCCGTTTCCTTGACGCAGCGGTGGGACCCGCACCTCGTCATCATGGATGTAAAAATGCCCGTCATGGATGGATGGACGGCTGCCGGGATGATTAAAAGGCAATCGGATGCTTCCATTCTGCTGCTGACGGCGTACAGTCCAAAAGACCTGGAGACCCAGGCGAAGACAAATGGCGTCTGCGCCTACCTGGCCAAGCCCGTCATGGAGGAAGAGCTGCTGCCCGCCGTAGAGTCGATCCTGCTGGAAAAACAAACGAGGCTGGAAAAGTGAATCGCAACAAAAGCAATGGCGCTTGAATGAGACGAATGGCCGTCTCCTGTTTCAAGCGCCTTTTTGACGTATACGAGCGAAATAAAGCGCCAGAGCGCGCGCGAACAACTCCCCGCTACATCCTCACCAGACCCGTGTGGGGGCACGAGAAAGCGAGTGAAGCGAGATGAAATTGGCATGCGTCATCCGGAAAGAACAGTACCAGTTTACCTCCGTTCGCGATGTATTGGCGAAAGCGAGCGAAGAGAAATCCGGCGACCAGATGAGCAAAATCGCGGCCGGCTCCGCCCTGGAGCGGATGGCGGCCAAAGTCGTTTTGAGCGAGATGCAGCTTGCAGACATCTACGAAAATCCGGTGATTCCGTACGAAACCGACGAAGTCACCCGCGTGATTTACGACGATCTGAATTTGTCGATTTACAACGAGATCAAAAACTGGACGGTCGGGGAGCTGCGCGAGTACATCTTGTCCTTTTCGACGGGCATGCCGGAGCTTACCCGGATCAGCCGCGGCTTGACCAGCGAAATGATTGCCGCGACCGCCAAGCTGATGTCGAGCATAGATCTGGTGATGGCCTCGCAAAAAATGAGACACCAGGCGTACTGCAACACGCTCATCGGCGAGCCGGGCAGACTGGCGTTCCGGTGCCAGCCGAACCACCCGACTGACGATCCGGAGGGCATTCTCGCTTCGATGAAGGAAGGGCTGTCCTACGGCTCCGGCGATGCCGTCATCGGGATCAATCCGAACAACGACACGGTTGAAAGCGTTGCCAAGCTGCTCCAAATGACCCACGATTTCATGCAAAAATGGGAGATTCCGACGCAAAACTGCGTCCTCGCCCACATTACCACCCAGATGCAGGCGCTGCGCGGCGGAGCACCGATCTCCTTGCTGTTCCAGAGCCTGGCTGGCTCGCAGCGGGCGAACGAAGCGTTTGGCGTCTCCACAGATTTGCTGGATGAAGCGATGGAGCTGATGCTGCGAAACGGCACGGCTTCGGGGCCGAACGTGATGTACTTTGAAACCGGGCAAGGCTCGGAGGTGTCGCTGGACGCGCACGAAGGCGTGGACATGCAGACGCTGGAGGCGCGGACGTACGGCTTTTGCCGCCACTGGAAGCCGTTCATGGTCAACAACGTCTCCGGGTTCATCGGGCCGGAGACGCTGTACGACGGCAGACAGATGATCCGCGCTGACCTGGAGGATTTGTTCATGGGCAAGCTGCACGGCTTGCCCATGGGAATTGCCCCGACCTACACGAATCACATGCACGCGGACCAAAACGACCAGGAGATTGCCGGGATGCTGACGGCGCTTGGCGGAGCGAATTTTTACATGGGCGTGCCCGGCGGCGACGACGTCATGCTGAGCTACCAGGATACGAGCTACCATGATGATGCCAGCTACCGCGAGCTTTTGGGCTTGCGTCCGTTGCGGGAATTTGAAAAATGGCTGGAAAAAATGGGACTGATGGAAAACGGACGGCTGACAGAGCGGGCAGGCGATTTATCGGTGTTCGACTAACGAGCGGGGAGGGCACACGCGATGAAACAGATCAACATGGAGGAGCTGATCCAGCGGGTCATGGAGGAGCTTGCCAAAAAGACGGGGGAAGTGATTCCCTTTCCCGCGCAAAAAGTGCGCGGCGTAGAAAATCCGCACAATCCGGAAGCGCTGGAGCGGGCGATGGCGAGAACGCCGGCGCGCATCGGGATCGGTCGGGCCGGCACCAGAATGAAGACGACGAGCTACTTGCAGTTTCGCATCGACCAGGCGGCCGCACACGATGCCGTCATGAAAACGATCAGCCCGGAATGGTTGCAGCGGTTGCAGCTTCCGGAGCTGTATTCGCGGGCGACGAGCATGCAGGAGTATTTGATGAACCTGGACGCGGGGCGTATGCTCTCGGATGAGTCGGCCAAGTGGCTGGAGCTGCACGGCGACAAGGGCAAAGACGTGCAAATCGTGATTTCGGACGGACTGAGTACGTCTGCTTGCGAAGCGACGATCCCGGATTTGCTGCCCGCTCTGCAACAAGGGCTAGCGATGCGCCACATCAGCGTGGGTCGGCCCGTGTTCATTCACAGGGGACGGGTATGGATACAGGACCAGGTCGCCCGAATCGTGGGCTGCCAAGTCGTCCTCTCCCTGATTGGGGAAAGACCAGGGCTTGCGACAGCAGAAAGTCTCAGTGCTTACATGATTTACAAACCGGACGCCCATACGGTAGAATCAGATCGTACGGTTATTTCTAATATTCATCGGGGCGGGACTTTGCCGATTGAAGCGGGAGCCTATCTTGCAGAGCTTCTGGAGGACCTGTTGAAGTACCGGGCGAGCGGAGTCACATACAGGAAGCTTCGCGCCCAACACGGGTAGATTTCTACTGGCCCCTCCTCCTGCCTTGCACGAGAATACATAGCAGATGACCAATTTCTATGAGGAGTTGCTACGCATGACGGAGCCAAATCAAAACGAACAGGAAACAAAAGCGGAAAAGCCGAAAATCAGCCTGCAGGAAGCGATGAGACGCAAACTGGCCGAAAAGAAGCAGGCCCAGGCACAAGCGAACAACCCGGTAAACCAGAAGGTGAAAAACCAGTCGATGAAAAGCCAGTTGACCAAAAAGCCAAACAACCAGCGCAGGCGTATGGGCGTCTAGCATTCTTTCCGAGAGGCAAGGTGGACAAAGGAGAATTTGCAGCATGGACGATGGCTGCGGATTCTCCTTTTTGCGCAAGCAAAGCGTCTGGAGAAAAGAACAGGCAACAGGGAGGAGTCCAACAACGTACATGGATGGATTGACAAATATCGAAGCAGTGGCGGAATGGATTCGCTCTTGGGGAATGCTCGGGGTCATCGGCAGTATTTTGCTGAATATCGTCATCAGCGTCGCAGGCATACTGCCGTCCATTTTTTTGTCCGGAGCCAACGCCGTTGTGTTTGGCTTGTACGGAGGTTTTTTCATTTCCCTGACAGGGGAGGTGCTCGGTGCGGGCATCGCTTTTTTATTGTATCGCTATGTCATTCAAAAAGCCGATCGGCGAAAAAAGCTGGCAAAGGTCAAATGGCTATCGGCTTTAAACGGCGCGACCCGCGCAAGAAAGGGGCTTGCCGTCGTCTTGCTGCGGCTGAACCCGCTAATTCCCTCCGGGGTCATCAATCTCGGAGCGGCGATGACGAACATCTCGTTGGCTGATTTTCTCCTCGCGACACTCGTGGGCAAAATCCCTTCGATGGCCTTTGAGACATTCGTCGGGCACGATCTCGTCTATTTTGGCGAAAACAAGTTTCGGCTGTTGGTCGCGCTCGCGGCAGGCGCACTTGTTCTCCTGCTGTTCTGGAAGCGGGGAAAAGGACAGGCCAACCAGGCGGAATGAAAAGCAAAAGGAAATCCGGACAGGTCGAAGCGTTCGCGGGCAGACGATGAGCGATAATCGGGACTGCGAACGCGGCAGGCGGCTTCGTCCGAAAGAGAGCAGAAACTCCCGTTCGCTGTCGGCAGACAAGACACGTATGGTCTGACGAAACGAACGGGAGTTTTTTGCCGCGTGTCATTTGGTTGCCAACTGCGGATCGGAAGACGTCGGCTGTACGTGCTTCCCGGTCTGGCCCGGCTTTTTTGTGCGAATGTGGATAGCCGTAGCGAGCAAGGCGATCCCGTTGAGGAGAAATACGTACCGGATCGGGACGACTCCGCCAAGCACGCCGCCGATGACAGGGCCGAGCATCGTCGCGAGCTGGTTGGCGGATTGGTTCAGGCTGAAGGCTCTGCCGCGAAACGCGGGATCGGTGACCTTGACAATCATCGCGTTGATCGAAGGGTAAACCGCTGCAAAAAACAGGCCGTAGGCGAAGCGCAGGATGCCGAAGCCGTACAGGTTGGTGAAAAAAATTTGCAGCAGGTTGCCGAGCGCTCCGCCCAGCAAGCCGATGAACAAAATTTTCGTGTAGCCGAGCTTGCCGCCGAGCTTCCCCCATTGCGGGGCAGCGATGACCGTAGCAATCCCGACGGCAGCGAAAATGATTCCGGCGCTGAGCGAAGCTTCCTGCTGCGAGGCGCCGAGCTGCAGCACGTAGACGGTCAACAGCGGCTCCAGCAGCATGACGGAGATCGTGACCATCAGGCTGAGGCCGAGAATTGTCATGAGCGAACGATTGGCGATGGCAGCCCGCAAGTCTTCCCGCACGTTGGACCGACTGCCTGAGCGGTTCATGCTGGTTTCCTTGACGAGGAAGGTAGCGATGAGCGCCGCTACGAGCACGACACAGCCGGAGAAAAGAAAAGCCTCTCTGTTTCCCCAGAGATGGCTGACGACTCCCCCGACCAGCGGCCCGACAATCCCGCCCGTCGCTCCGGAGGTGGCCATGACTCCCAGCGCATAGCCGACGTGTTTTTCCGGCGTATTCGTCGCGACCAGCGCAATCGCGGCAGGCACGTAGCCGGCCAAAAGCCCCTGAAACACACGCAACACCAGGAAAAGGTAAGGATCTGTAATCAAGTAAGTCAGAAAGTACAACAAAGCCAGGCTAAAGCCGGAGCGCATCAGCATCGGCTTTCGCCCGTATTTGTCGGCGAGAGAGCCCCAATACGGCGAGATCAGGGCGCTGGCCAAAAAGGTAATCCCGAACGAGATACCAGACCAGGCTTCCAAATGCTCGTGAACACCCAAAGAGGTATGGAGGAAGATAGGCAAAAAGGGAATGGAGATCGAGTAGGCTGTGCTGCAAAAGAAGACGCCGGCCCATAACACAAACAAATTACGCTTCCAGGAAAAATCCATCGTTCCGTCACAACCTTTGCAGTAACAAGCAGGGAATTTGTTATGGATTATTCTAGCATTGGTTTTGGGTGCTGACTAATCAAGAAATGTGATGGGACTATTGCAAAAAGGAAATAAGGAAAAGCGTCGAGGGGAGCACAAGCAATCAGATGCCTTCCAGCGCGGGAGCGGTTTGCGCGATTTGCTTCTCTGGACAGGGTGCGCATTCTTCCTATAAAGTAGGAAGAAAGGAAGTGTCAGAATAGTTCGGAATTCCAGACCGTGCTGTCGCTGCCCCGCTTGATGGCAAACTTTTAGGAGGGACGTGGTTCGTATTCAGACAATCGACCAGGATGAACTGGATCAGACCGATGAAGATTTGTATCAAGCCATTGTGAACCAAGAGCTCACACTCTATTACCAGCCTTTTTTCGATTTGCGCACAGCAGGGATGACAGGGGTGGAGGTCCTGGCTCGCTGGCACCATGCAAAGTGGGGACTGTTGCCGCCACAGGCACTGCTGCTGCTTGCCAAAAGAAGCGGCGTGATTCGTTTGCTGGAGGAGTGGGTCCTGCGAGCCGCGTGTACGCAAGGCAAAGCGTGGATCGACATCGGTTTCGGGCCGTTGGTCGTATCGGTCAACTTGTCCGCGTATGCGTTCGCGTCTGTCGGATTCGCGGATACGATCCAGAAGATTCTGTGGGAAAGCCAGCTGCCTCCGCGCTATTTGGAGCTGGAAGTAACGGAATTGGCCGAGGAAGACGCAGAGCGCACGCTTGGCGTCCTCGCACAGCTCAAGCAGCTTGGCGTTCAGGTGAGTCTGGACGATTTTGGAAAATATCCCGTTTCCATCCCGTATTTGTCCCGCGTTCCAGCCGACAAGCTCAAGCTCGATCCAGCCATGGTCCAGCAAGCCATGACCGATTCTGCCCAGGAAGTCGCGGTAAGAACGGCATTGGCGATCGCGCGAACGATGGGCCGGCAGGTGACGGCCGCAGGAGTCGAAAGCCGCGAGCAAGCAGAGTTATTGGGACAGCTTCAGTGCGATCTTGGGCAAGGAAATTACTTTTGCGAGCCGCTGTTGGCCGATCAGCTGGTCCTGCGGATGCGCTCGCAAGGCAAGGCGATCGTCCCTGCGACAGCGCGTGCGGAGCAAGAAGCGAGCGAGAATCGGATCGGATTATCGGAGGTGCTGGGCCATCAGCAAGGAATGACGTTCGGGTTTCGCAAGCAGGACGGAAGGTTTATCCATACGTTTTGCGCGGGGGAATTGCTCCACCGCATCGGGCTGACGCCGGAGCAGGTCGTCGGAAGCGAGCTTTGCGACATCGTGCCTTTGCCGGAAGCATGGCGCAAGACTGCGTATTACGAGCGAGCTTGGAACGGCGAAGAAAACGTTACCTATGAGGGTGCCATCCATGACGTTTGCTATCTGGCGACCTTGCGTCCGGTTTTTCGCGAGGGACAGGTGGAGGAAGTGATCGCTTCTTGCGTCGACATCACGGAGCTGAGAAAGGCAAAGGAGACCCAGCGGGTGAGCGAAGCCGCATACAGGCTGATGGTGGAAAACATATCCGATATCATCGTTCTTATCGATTGCCACGGATATGTGACATACGTGTCGCCATCCGTTCGCGACGTGCTGGAGGTATCTCCGGAGACGTTTTTGCATCGGCATCTGCAAAGCGTTCTGTCGAGCGAACAGCTTCAACGGGTCTGGCAGACATTCCAGGAAATCCGGGAATGGAAGCTCCCCAGGGCGACTATGTTTTCCTGTTCCCATCGCAATGGCAGCAAGCTGATTTTGGAAGCAACAGGCTCCCCTGTGCAAAACGAGCAGGCCGAGGTGGAGCAGGTCGTCTTCCTCATTCGCAATCGGACGGCGCAGGTGCACGCCGAGGAATTTTTGCGCAAAATGGACAAGCTCAGCGTCGTCGGACAGCTGGCAGCAGGAGTGGCCCACGAGATCCGTAACCCGATTACCGCGATCAAAGGCTTCGTGCAGCTATTGCGCCGTGACGAGTGGAAAAGCGAATATTTCGATATTATGCTCGCGGAGTTTCACCAGTTGGAAAGCATTTTGCGCGAATTCGTCTTTTTGACCCAGCAGCGGTCTCATTCGTTCGAATGGCAAAATTTGGCGCAGTTGCTGCAGAGCATCGCGCAGGTCGTCCAGGCCCAAGCGCCGACACACCAGCTGATGCTTGCTATGGACGATGTCGAAGAGACCTGGCTGTGGTGCGATCAAGGCCAGCTCAAGCAAGTGTTTATCCATCTGCTCTCCAATGCAGTGGAGTCCATGCCGGACGGTGGAGCGATACGGATCAGAGCCCTGCGGTCGGGACACGATCAGGTCATGATCCAGATTGCGGACAGAGGCTGCGGCATGTCCGAAGAAAGGCTGAAGCGGTTGGGGGAGCCTTTTTACAGCACGAAAGAAAAAGGGACAGGGCTTGGTCTCATGATGACGTATAAAATGATTCATGATCACGACGGATCGATTCATTTTTCCAGCGCTCCCGGCAAAGGCACGACGGTGGAAGTGTATTTGCCGTTGAACAGGCCGGCGGGTACAGCTTGAAGCGCTGGCGGCAAGAGCAACAGAAAAGGTCCGATCTGCTGACGAGGTGGATCGGACCTTTTTCTATCGGTTATTCGGCTGGTGGCTTCTGCTCGGAGAAGCGGGTTTGGACCGCCTGCAAAAAGCGTTTCCACGCGTCGGGCAAGTCTTTTTTCTCGTGCGCGACGGCTTGGGAAGAGGCGGGTTTGGCTTCGTTCAAAGGCTCCATCTGTCAGTCTCCTTTCGCATGGGTCCAGTCGTGGCGCAGGGCGAACAGTTCGCGAAGCTCGGCCGTTGACAGCTCGGTGATCCAGCTTTCTCCGCTGCCGACGATCTGCTGGCTGAGCGAGAGCTTTCTCTCCATCATCTCGTCAATCCGCTCCTCGATGGTGCCGAGCGAGATAAACTTGTATACCTGGACGTTCCGCTGCTGCCCGATCCGGTGGGCCCGGTCGGTTGCCTGGTTTTCCACGGCAGGGTTCCACCAGCGATCGACGTGAATGACGTGGTTGGCTTCCGTCAGGTTTAAGCCTGTGCCGCCTGCGCGCAGGGACAGAATGAAAATGGTGCCGCGCTCCTCATCGGGGAGGGAGGCATCCTGAAAACGGGCGATCATCTCGTCCCGTTTTTCTTTTTTGGTAGCGCCGTTCAAAAAGAAAACGGGACCGTAGCCTTCACGCGTCAGCACGCGCTGGAGCAGATTGCCCATTTCGATGTATTGGGTAAAGATCAGGCAGCGCTCCTTTTTTTGCCGAATCTCCTCGACCAGCTCCAGCAGTCGCTCCAGTTTGTAGGAGCGGCTGGCTTCATCGGCGGTGGTGATCTCGTTCAGGAGAAGCGCCGGATGATTGCAAAGCTGCTTGAGCCGCGTCAAGGTTGTGAGAATGAGGCCGCGGCGTTCCATGGCGGAGGTGTTTTCCATCCGCGCAAACATATCCTGGATTGCGGTTTCGTAGAGGGCGCCTTGCTCGGCGGTCAACGGCACGTACTCCTTGCGCTCGTTTTTCTCCGGCAGGTCCAGCTGAATCGCCGGGTCCGTCTTGGTGCGGCGCAAAAGGAATGGCTGAATGAGCCGCTGCACTGTTTGGATCAGCGCTTGATCGCGGTCGCGCTCGATTGGCTGGACAAAGCGATGGGTAAAATCGCCGAGGCTGCCCAAATAGCCGGGATTGAGGAAATCGAAAATCGACCAAAGCTCGCTCAGGCGGTTTTCGATCGGTGTTCCGGTGAGCGCGATCCGGTGCCACGCCTTTAGGTCTCTGACGGCGGATGCCTGCTTCGTATAGGCGTTCTTGATGTTTTGTGCCTCGTCCAGACAGACGGTACTCCAGGTGACGGAGGATAACTCCGGTTCATCGAGGTGAGACAGCGCGTAGGACGTAATGACCAGATCGGCTCCCGCGATGGCGGGAATAAACGTTTCTTTTTTCGGCCGCGTGCTTCCATAGTGGATGAACACCTTCAAGGATGGGGCGAACCGCTGCAATTCCTTTTGCCAGTTGCCGATCACGGAGGTGGGGCAGATGAGCAGCGAAGGCGACTGGGCGGTTTCTTTTGCCTTCACATGCAGCAAATACGTGATAAACTGCACGGTTTTGCCCAAGCCCATGTCATCGGCCAGACAGGCTCCCAGACCGAACTGGCGCAAAAACAGCATCCACGAGCTGCCTTCCAGCTGGTACTTCCGCAACGTGCCGCAGAACGTGTCCGGCTGGGGAAGAATCGGGATGTGCTTCGTTTCCTGCAGACGGTGCATCAGTTCCCGCAAGTGCGCGTTGAGCTGGACTTCCACTGTCAGCGGATAAGGCTCATCCCGCTCGTCGTCGCCAGCGTGCGCCTCGGTTTCGACCTTTGTCGTGAAGTACATGTTCATCACGTCGCGCAAGGTCAAGCCATTTTTGGCGTTCGTTTTTTTCAACGCCTCCTGCAGCTCGGCGAACAGGTCAGGGGTGAGCTGTACCCAGTGCCCCCTGATTTTGAGCAGGCGCTGTTTTTGGCGAAGCAGCTGCGCAAATTCTTCCTCACTCAGCTCGACAGGACCGAGCGCGAGCTTCCATTCGAAATCCATGACCTGCGAGATGCCCAGAAAAGACTGTCTGCTTGCGCCGACGGAGGACGAGACTTTCGCCCGCAGCTTCGGTCTGACTCTGCGCACTTGCTCCCACCACGCCGGCAAAAAGACGTGAATGCCGGCCTGGACGAGTTGCAGACTGCAGGACGAGAGGAACATCCAGGCTTCCTCGTTGGTAAGCTGGGTGCGCAGTGCGTGTGGTTCGTCCGCGCCGGAAGCCTGCCACGGAAAAATCTCGCGGCATTTGACCAGGTCGCTTTGAAAGCGCCGCCAGTGCTCCTTCCATTCCAGCGGGATTCGCGCGGTAGTTGCGCTCGGAGCCGCCAGCTGATGCGGCTCGATCATGAACAGCCGATCCGGTTCTTCCCGGTCTTGCAAATACACCTGGAGCAGCCATTCGCTGGCAGAATGGGCGGGCTCGACCAGTTGCAAACAGGTGCGAAACGGCGTCACATCCGGCAGCCAGCCAATCGATTGCAGCCATTCCGTCTCCTGCAAATGGACAGACAGCTCGTCGCCCATGATGGTAAGCGCCGGAAATTGCGCGGCAAGCTGGTCCCAGGCGCGTCCGACTTCACCGGAAGCGTGGACAGCCTCCTCGAGAACGCGCGAGAGCCACCTGTTGCCGTAGGGCGGAAGCGAAGCGGGCGCATGCGCCGCCCTCCAGCCGAAGCGCCCTTGTTTCCACTCGGCAAAATCCGGGATGATCGCGCCTGCGGCCAGCGTTTTTTGCAGGAAAACGGCGACGTCCCGGTATTCGGAAAAACGTTGGTCAACGGAATACGCCCGGTGCAAAAGCCATGGCGGCGAGGCGAAGAAGGACAGCGCCTCTGTCGGCCCCAGCAGCAAGCCTCGCTCGTCTTTCTCCACGAACGTGCCGTAGTAGGAGGCTTCATCCCAGGCAAAAAGCGCTCCGGCGAGCTCTTCCGGATCGACGGCATGCCCGTCGGGGTCCGTCCCTGCAACGAGGAAACGGCCGTCCGATTGAAGCTCTGCCGCAAGCACGATGGTTGTCACAGTGTTCATAGGTTCAGATTTCCTCTCCTTAGCTCCTCCTGAAACGCCCGCAGACGATTGTACTTGGCGGACAATTTGTCTACGAAGCGCTCCCAGTCGGACTCCTGCTCCGCTTTCGCGTAAGCGGCACGCGCTTTTTTCAACAGCTTGATCGCCTCTTTATAGGCGGTGCGATTGCGCTCGCGAATCAAACGATTGATCTCGCGAACATAATACGGATACATGAGGGACGGATCGGCGTCCTCGATTTCCTTGAGGTGAGCGGGCGAGATATCGGCAAGCGGCACCTGATAAGACATCTGCAAATCGATCCACGACTTGAACTGCTTTTCCTCGAACAAATGCAGCGCGTATTCGGAGTAGCTGCTTGGCAGGAAGTGTTTCAGCAGGGACCCGCACTCAGCGGAGCGTCCGACCTGCTTCATCGCTTCCTGCCAGATGGCGATGACCAGACGGTACTGCTGGGATTGCGCCGCCCCGATCAAATCGGTCAGGGACTCCGTCCAGAAGAGAACGCGCTGCCACTCCTGCTGGCGGGCGAAAGCTTTTATGTACGGCAAATAAAAAGAGAGCGGCAGGCGGCGAATGGACTTCCACACCGTAAGAGCACGTTCGTCCTGTTTTTCCATGACAGAAAAGTGGGCGCGCAGCAGACGGTATTTTTCGATGTCCGCTGCGGGGGCGTCTGGCGTCAGCATGGCGCTCTCCAGTTCTGCCACCTCTTGCTTGATCCAGTCGGAGTCGGTGAAGAGCGACCACCACAACATGCGATAGGCGTGTACCCAGTACAGAGAAGAGGCGTCGTTTTCCTTCCATTTTCGAATGATTGTCACGGTCTCAGTCAGGGCAGGGCGATGATCGGCCAGCAGCGCCTGGCGATCCGCGAAATAGATGGCGCCTTCCAACTGCTCCAGCAGCCGTTCGGCCGTCTGTGCCAAATCCGGATACCAGTTGGACTGGCGGTAGCTGTTGACGTATTGCTGCAATTTTTGCAGATGAAACAAATTGGCGTGGATGTGGAACAACTGGGCCCGTTCTCGCGGCCATGCCGAAGCGACCGACAGGACGTTTTGATAGCTGGAAAACATTTCCGAAGAAGCGCGGTACGCATCCATCGCGGATAACAAATTGCGTGTCCAGCTTTCGAAAAAGCTCCACCAGTCGTAGACGGAGCTGGCTGCGGTAAGCGGGGAGGAAACGGGGGCCGTCTCGCTTTCGTGCAGCTCGCTTGCGACTGGCCGATAGCTCGGGATGAGCATGGCCGAAGAGAAGCTCAGACGGCGCGGCTTTAGCGCCTTGCTCAGAAAGGGGCGCGGATTTTCAAAGACGCTGTACATCTGAAAAAACGTGGCGGCGATATGCTTGCAAAGACGGGTGTAAGGACAGGTACAGGTGCTGTTTTGTACGTTTTCCAGATCGAGGCGCACACGGTATACCCGGGTGCCTTGCACATCGCTTTCCAGGATGCGATGGTTTTCCACGCGCGTATTAAACACAACCCCATCGGAAAAGTACGTATAGCCGCGTTCGATCACCGCCCCTTCTACCTCTTGCAGGATTTGCTCTCCCGCCGCTACAGCCTGTTCCCGTGTCAACTCTCTTTGCAACATGTGCGTTGGTCCTCCGAACGAAGTGTTATCCCTCCATTATAACGCAAAAGTCGGGGAATGGAAAAAGCAAGAAGGAGGACGAGGCTTGCAAAGCAGCGCCTCACCTGGCTGATCCCGGTTGACCAGGATCGGTTTGCGGGCGAAAAACAGGCTGGCTATTTTTGGGACAGCCGGGGAAAGCTGAAAGCAGAGAAGAAAAAAGGGGCAAGGATGATGGGGATGGAAGCTGCAAAAACAGGTCCGATTACCCACAAGCGGGCCAAAAAACGAAGAATCGTCACCAGGGCTCTCGCCATTGTCGTAGGAGCGATGATGGTGGCCGTCGGGTTGGAAATTTTTCTCGTGCCGAACAAAATTATCGACGGCGGCGTCACCGGTCTGTCGATCATGATGTCTCACTTGACCGGGATCAAGCTGGGGATTTTCCTCTTTCTGTTCAACCTGCCGTTTTTGCTGATCGGCTACAAGCAGATCGGGAAAACGTTCGCGATCTCGACACTGTTTGGTGTGGCTGTCATGTCGCTCGGGACGAGTTTTTTGCATCATGTCCCCAGCTTGACCGACGACTTGCTTTTGTCTGCCGTGTTTGGCGGAATCATCATCGGATTTGGGGTCGGACTGGTCATTCGTGCAGGCGGATCGTTGGACGGCACCGAGATTGTGGCGATTTTGCTGACGCGGAAAAGTCCTTTTTCCGTCGGGGAAGTCGTGATGTTTTTCAATATTTTCATCCTCGGCAGCGCGGGCTTTATCTTTGGCTGGGATCGGGCGATGTACTCGCTGATCGCCTACTATATCGCCTACAAAATGATTGATTTGACGATGGTTGGCCTCGAAGAATCCCGCTCGGTCTGGATTATTAGCGATTATCCGAACGAGATCGGGGACGCCCTGTCGGCCAGATTGGGACGCGGGATTACGTATTTGAGCGGCGAGGGCGGTTACTCCGGAGAGGGGAAGAAAGTCATTTTCTGTGTTATCACCCGACTGGAGGAAGCCAAGCTCAAATCCATCGTGGAGGAGATCGACGCTTCCGCTTTTCTCGCGATCGGCCATATTCACGACGTATCGGGCGGGCGTTTCAAGAAAAAGAATATCCATTAAGCGAAGGGGACAACTTGGCTGCGGCGATGAATGGCGCAGCCAAGGGTTCGAACCCCTGTAGCAAGCAACCGATTTTCTTTTCAGAAACTTCGAAATGATCTATTGATTTTTACACATGCTGAACGTATGATGGGGATACAAAATATGAAACTATTATTCCGAAATTCGGAACAAAACAAACGGCGGGGAAAGACAGGGGAAGAGCAGTTGCCATCCGCTTTCGGACACGCTTATGAGAAAGGAGACTGCCAACATGGTTTTGATCGGAGTTGCCATCGTCATTATCGGCTTCATCGTGCGGCTCAACCCGCTCCTGGTGGTGACGGTCGCAGGACTTGCCACTGGGCTGCTCGCCAAGCAGCCGCTGTATGAGATCATCGAGCAATTCGGCAAGGCATTTGCCACCAACCGCTATATGGCTATTTTTATCGCTACCTTGCCCGTCATCGGGCTATTGGAACGATACGGTCTGCGCGAGCAGGCGGAAGCGCTCGTCTCCAAAATCAAGGCCGCCACGACAGGCCGAATCCTCAATGTCTATTTCGTCATTCGCGAGGTCGCTGCCGTGTGTGGCCTGACCTCGATCGGGGGACATGCGCAAATGGTACGGCCGCTCGTCGCCCCGATGGCAGAAGGAGCGGCGGAGGTGAAATACGGCAAAGACCTCCCGGACGACGTGCGGCAAAATATCCGGGCGCATGCAGCGGCAGCCGACAACATCGGCCTGTTTTTTGGCGAGGACGTCTTTATCGCGATTGGCGCGATTTTGTTGATGAAAGGCTTTTTCGACCAGAACAACATTCCGTCCGATCCGCTGCAAATGGCAATGTGGGCCATTCCAACCGCGATTGCCGCGCTCGTCGTACATAGCATCCGCTTGGTCATGCTTGACCGCAAGCTGGATCGGCAGCTGCGGCAGCAGAGCGGCCATCAGTCGTTGACAGGCAAGGGGGAATAACCGATGTGGATTTCGCTGGAAGCGATCTATGTGTTTCTCGGTGTCATTACGCTTGGCGGCAGCTTGTTTACGTTTGCGGACAAGAAAAACCCGCGCCGCTTCACCTCCGGCCTGTTTTATGCGCTCTACGGAATGACCTTGCTGCTCGGCGGAATCATTCCGCCTTTTGCCATGGGACTTTGCGTGATTGTCATGGTGCTGATCGTCGGATTCGGCGGCTTGAAGGCAGGAAGCTACGGCGAAGCCTCCAGTGAGGAACGCCAGCAGAACCGCAAACGGTTGGGCAACTGGCTGTTCGTTCCCGCCTTGATGGTCCCGCTTTTGACGATTGTCGGCAGTCTCGGCTTGAAGGGGGTGAAGGTCGGCGAGTGGTTCGTGCTGGACCAGAAAAACATCACGCTCGTCTCCTTGGGAGTGGCGACACTCCTGTCCCTGATCGTCGGGATGGCGCTTACCAAAAGCAGTCCGTTGACACCTGTCAAAGAATCGCGGCGTTTGCTGGAGGCAATCAGCTGGGCGGCTGTGCTGCCGCAGATGCTGGCTACGCTTGGCACGATCTTTACCAGCGCGGGTGTCGGTGCGGTCGTCTCTGATCTGGTTGCCGGAATGATTCCGACGCATTCCTTGTTCTGGGTCGTATTTGCCTACTGCATAGGGATGGCGCTGTTCACGATGATTATGGGCAATGCGTTCGCCGCCTTCCCTGTGATGACAGCGGGAATCGCCATTCCTCTGTTGATCGGCCAGTTCGGCGTGGATGCGAACCATCTGGCGGCCATCGGGATGTTCGCCGGCTACTGCGGCACGCTCATGACGCCGATGGCCGCGAACTTCAACATCGTTCCCGCCGCGCTGCTCGATTTGAAAGACAAAAACCACGTCATTCGGGTACAGTTCCCGACGGCGTTGATTTTGCTTGCGTTCAACATCGCCCTTTTGTACCTCATCTCGCTGTAGGCAAGCCATCTGTTGGTTTTTTCTGAGGGGCAGCAATGATAAAATAGGGACAAAATCAAACAGATCGCGGGGATGGGAAGGTTCATGATACAAAACCGGAACAAAACGGTCGTGAAGTCGATGGAGCTGCTTCATCTGTTCATCGACCACGACAGATTGAGCTTGCAGGAGATGGTCGAGCTGACGAACATGCCGAAAACGTCGATTCATCGCATGATCGGCTCGCTCGAAGGAATGGGCTTTTTGCAGAGGGGCGAGGATGGCAAGTTTTCGCTCGGGCTGTTGTTTTTGCAGTTCGGCCAGCTGGTGGCGGAGCGGCTGGATATTCGCCAGCTCGCTCTGCCTGTGATGAGCGCCCTGCGGGACGAAGCCGGCGAGGCGGTCAACCTCATCATTCGGGACGGCAAAGAAGCGATCTATATCGAAAAGCTGGATACCCCCCATCCCGTCAGGCTGTATACGAAGATCGGGCGCAGATCCCCTCTGTATGCGGGGGCCTGTTCGCGGATTATCTTGTCGTTTCTGGAGGAGAAGGAAAGAGAGCAGTATGTGCGCGAAGTGGAGCTTGTGCCGATTGGCCGCGGGACGATCACAGACAGGGAGCAGCTGCAACTAGCCATACAAGAGGCGCGGGAAAAAGGGTATACGATCAGCTACTCGGAGTTGGAAAACGATACGGTAGCAGTCGCAGCTCCCATTTTCGACCACGAGGGACGTCTGTATGCAGGCATCAGCCTCGCAGGACCGCAGGAGCGGTTCACTGAGGAACGGCTGCCAGGGCTGATTGCCCGTTTGAAGGACGCCGCAGAGCGTATTTCCGCGGCGCTTGGCTGGAGGCGAACCAGGCGTACTTGATTCCGAGGGCGGACGGCAGGAGGACAACCCCTCTTTTCCTTTTCCCCAACATTCGGAATGATCGTACCGATGATCGAAAATGGAAGGGGAGGGACGCAGGTTGGAGCAAATCGAGTTTTTTCCGCTCGGTGACTCGGGGATTGTCGTCAAGCTCGGAGACACCATCGACCAAACGACGCAGCAAAACGTACAGGCGCTCGCTGACCATCTGGAACAGCACCCGCTGCCGGGAATGGTTGAATTCGTGCCGGGCTATACGTCCGTTACGGTCTATTACGATCCGGTGTCGTGGTACGATCCGCGCGAAGCGGACAGCCCGTACGATCGGTTCAAAGCACGGCTGGCCAGGCAGCTTGTGTCGATTCGCGCAGAAGAGCAGAGCGCGCCTCGACTGATCGAGATTCCTGTCTGCTACGGCGGAGTGTTTGGCCCTGACCTGCCGGACGTGGCTGCGTATCACGGCATGACGCCGGACGAAGTGATCCGCATTCACTCCGGTCAGGAGTATCTGGTGCACATGATCGGCTTTGCTCCTGGCTTTCCTTATTTGGGCGGGCTGGACAAGCGCCTTGCTACTCCCCGACGGCAGTCGCCGCGCACCGCTATCGCGCCGGGAAGCGTCGGGATCGGAGGAGAGCAGACCGGCGTGTACCCGATCGAGAGTCCGGGCGGCTGGCACATCATTGGCCGGACGCCGGAACGGCTGTTTCGCCCGGAAGAACAGCCGCCGAGCTTGTTGCGGGCAGGCGACAGAGTCCGCTTTTGCCCGATCGCGGAAGAAGCGTACGAGCAAAGGGGGCGGATGGGAACGTGAGTATCGAACTGCTAGCGCCAGGACTGTACACGACGGTGCAGGACCTGGGCCGATACGGCTATCAGCGGTACGGCGTGATCGTCGGCGGGGCGATGGACACGCTGGCGATGCGCCTGGCCAACCTGCTTGTTGGCAACGAGCCAAACGCTGCCGTGTTGGAACTGACCGTGAAAGGCCCCGTCCTGTTGGTTCATCAGGATTTGCTGCTGGCCGTCTGCGGAGCGGACATGCAGCCCACTGTGGACGGCGTCCGCATTCGCAGGAACCGTCCTGTCTGGGTGAAAAAAGGCAGCACGCTGACATTTGCCCATGCCCGGACAGGCTGCCGGGCTTACCTCGCCGTTGCAGGCGGCTGGGATGTTCCGCTCGTCATGGACAGCCGGAGTACGAATGTCCGGGCGGGCTTTGGCGGAGCAGAGGGCAGGACGCTTCGGGCAAAAGATCGGCTGCAACCGGGCAAGCCGAGCGAGTTGGGGCTGCTTTTGGGGGAACAGCTGAAAGCCAAAAGCAAGGCGCGCAACGCGGATTGCTGCGAGATGGACTGGTTTGTTCCGTTCCATGTTTTTCCGTACCCCAAAGAGGCGGTCGTCCGGGTCATGCGGGGAGAAGAGTTCGCTTATTTTTCGGAAGCGAGCCGCCGGCAGTTTTTCGCGACACCGTATCGGCTCGCCGCGCAATCGGACAGAATGGGCTATCGCCTGGACGGGCCGGAGCTTGCGCTGGAGTCTCCGCTTGAGCTGATTTCCGCTGCCGTCTCTGCGGGAACGATCCAGGTCCCGCCAAACGGCCAGCCGATCATGTTGCTTGCGGACAGGCAAACGGTTGGCGGCTACCCGAAAATCGCCCATGTAGCGACCGTCGATTTGCCAATAGTGGCGCAGCTGCGGCCGGGTGATCGCGTGCAGTTTCAGGAGGTGTCCCTACGTGAAGCCCAGCAGGCGCTGTACAAGCAGGAAAGCGAACTGCGACAAATCAGGCTGGGAATCGAAATCAACGCGGGACGGAGGTAGAGCCCATTGAGAATCGTCGACTTGAACTGTGACATGGGGGAGAGCTTTGGGGCGTATCAGCTGGGCAACGACCAGGCGCTCTTGCAGCACGTCAGCTCCGCCAACATCGCCTGCGGCTTCCATGCAGGCGATCCGGCTACGATGCGACAAACAGTGAAGCTGGCCCTGGAGAACCAGGTAGCGATCGGGGCGCATCCCGGTCTGGCTGATTTGGTCGGATTCGGCCGCCGCCGCATGGACATTTCCGCTTCGGACGCTTACGATCTGGTCGTCTATCAGATCGGGGCGCTGCAAGCGTTTGTTCAGGCGGAAGGGGGCGTGATGCAGCACGTCAAGCCGCATGGAGCCTTGTACAACATGGCCGCTACGGATTCCGCCCTGGCCGAGGCCGTGGCGGAGGCAGTCTACCGGGTCAACCCGGAGCTGATCCTGTTCGGACTGGCTGGCAGCGAATTGACGCGGGCCGGGGAAAAAATCGGGCTGCGCACCGCTCATGAAGTATTTGCGGATCGGACGTATCAGGCGGATGGGACACTGACGCCACGCACGCAGCCAAACGCCCTGATCGTAGAGGAAGCCAAAGCGCAAGAACAGGTCGTGCGCATGGTGACAGAAGGCAAGGTACAAGCGCTGCAAGGTGTAGACGTGCCGATTCGCGCGGACACCATCTGCATCCACGGAGACGGCGCTCATGCCCTCGCATTCGCGCAAGGCATCCGCCAAGCGCTGACAGCGGCCGGAGTTTCCATTCGCTGCGTACGCTCGTCTGGGTTTGGCGAAGCGTAGGCAAAAAAAGAGGATCATGGCTCTATAGCAGGGCCTGATCCTCTTTTTTGCTGCCAAGCGTGTCGTCGGGATTTGCTTGCGACTTCCTTACGCCCAGTTGCCGTTGCGAAACAGCGGCTCCCGTACGCCGTCCGCTGTCTCGCCATCAATGTTCATCTCGGCGCAGCCGATCATGAAGTCGACATGCACCAGGCTCGTATTGAGGCCGTGGGCTGCCAACTCTTCCGGACTCATCGATTGGCCGCCTTTGATGTTGACCGAGTAGGCGTTGCCGATCGCGAGATGATTCGAGGCGTTTTCATCAAACAGCGTGTTGTAAAAAATGACGTTGGACAACGAGATCGGAGAGTGGTGGGGGACCAGTGCGACTTCTCCGAGATAGTGCGAGCCTTCATCCGTCGCAATCAGCTGCTTCAAGGCGTCTTCGCCCTTTTCCGCGCTGACCGAGACAATTTTGCCCTGGGCAAACGTCAAGGTGAAATTTTCAATGACATTGCCATGATAGCTCAAAGGCTTGGTGCTGCGGACCGTTCCGTTCACGCCGTCTTTTTTCGGAGCGGTGAACACTTCCTCGGTCGGCATGTTTGCCATATACGACACGCCTTTTTCGTTCACGCTGCCGCCGCCGATCCAAACGTGCTGCGCAGGCAGCTCAATCGTCAGTCGGGTGCCCGGCGCCTCGTAGTGGAGGTAGCGATATTGCTTGGCGTTCAATTGTTCGACCTTGCTGTTGAGCATGGCGTGATGGTTGTGCCAGGCCTGCACGGGATCGTCCGCGTCCACGCGCGTCGCCCGGAAAATCGCGTCCCACAAGGCTGGCACCTGCTCTTCGGCGGGCAAGTCGGGGAACACCATGGCCGCCCATTCCGGTGACGGGACAGCCATGACGCACCAGCTTACCTTGTCGGACATGGTGTAGTTGCGGAATGTCCGCAATGCTTGTCCCGCTGCTTTATTTGCAGCCGAGATTCGCTCCAGCTTGACACCCTTGAGCAAATCCGGATTCGTTGCTGTGATATACAAAAACGCCGCGCCGTTTTCCGCCATTTCTTCGAGACCCTTGGCTTTCCACAGCGGGTACTCGGCAAAAGCCTCATCCGGGGCGAGATCGTACTTCATGCGGGTCAGTTCGTCGTCGGTCCAGTCGATATGGACATGTTTGGCTCCCGCTTCATACGCCTTGCGCGCTACCTTGCGCACGAACGGAGCAGCGGAGAGCGGGGCGGTCACCACCAACGTCTGCATCGGCTGAACATGGACGCCGACTTTTACGGCGAGATCGGCATAGCGGTCAAACAAAAGCTCGAAAGACATAGCGTACCTCCTGTTCGTTTGCGATAAACTCTTCTTTATTCTCCCTCTCTACGGGGAGTCATGCGCTGATTTTTGTGCAAAGAATTTCCTTGGAAAGCGCAGAAAAAGACAGATTACGGCGGCTTTCGCGTGCGCGGTCAGCCTGCTCTTCGGCAGGTACGACCCTATTTGCGCTCTTTCTGGACGCGGGTGAACAGGAAAAACGGCGTATGATGGCGAAACCGTCAAAAGCCTTTTCCCCCGTCGTTTTTTGACGCCAACCAGCCAAAAACAGATAGGAGTACAGGAAATGACCGAATTTACCAAGCGAGCCGTACAAATCATCGCCAGCATCCCGCCGGGTCGCGTCATGACGTACGGACAGGTCGCCGCCCTGGCGGGAAGCCCCCGGGGAGCCAGGCAAGTGGTGCGGATCCTCCACTCCCTGTCGAAACCATACAAGCTGCCGTGGCATCGCGTCATCAATGCCAAAGGCAAAATCGGGTTGCCGGACCGCGATGCCATGACCTTGCAAAAAATGTTGCTGGAGGGCGAAGGCGTAGCGGTCTCCGAGGCAGGGGAGATCGACCTCGAACGCTATCGGCACCAGCCAAATCGCTTTTGACAGCTTGCTGCCCTCGCGTGGGACCGCCCGATCCGGTCTAGTAGCCTACCTCCACGGAGGCAATCACGACGTAAGCGAGGTCGTTTTTATCTTCTTTTTCCGCGATCACGACGCCGCTCGATGTCAGCATGCCGCCATCGACGACCTCAAACGAGACTTCGCCGTACGGCAATTCAGCGCGCACGGTGTCCAGATCGAGCTTGTCGCGGTCGGCTGGCACCGCAAGGCGGACGTTGACCTTCATATGGCGAAGATCGTTTCCGGGCAGCACGGAGCGCAGCCCCGGCATCGAATTGTGATGGATGGCGTTTTGGACAGCGCGCACGGCTGCTTTCGTGACGTTTTGCCCGTGGAGATCAATCCCCATTCCGATTTCGATAAACATAACCTTGTCCATTGTTGCATTCACTCCTGCCGTTTTCTTTCCTGATTTCTCTCCTATCTTATCACGAATCGCGATTTTTTCCCTCCTGACGTCTTGTGTTTCTCCATCACTCGTGTCATCATTACACTTTGGCATCCTCGCTTATGATTCTTTTGACGATAATGGAGGCAGGTCTGAAGTGGAACGATACCCTTTTCCCTACGATCCGGCCCAGCCGTTCATCCCGCAGGTGAGCGACTGGGTAGCGGACGTTTTTTACGAGATATTGCCAGAGGCAGGCTTCGAGGTGCGCGATGAGCAAATCTACATGGCGTTTCAGCTCGAACGGGCTTTCCAGGAAAAGCGGACGATTTTTGCCGAGGCGGGGGTCGGGACGGGCAAAACGCTCGCCTACCTGCTGTACGCCATCTGCTATGCCCGCTATACGCGAAAGCCGGCGATCATCGCCTGTGCCAACGAGTCGCTGATCGAGCAGTTGGTGAAGCCGGAAGGGGACATCGCCAAGCTGGCCAAGCATCTGAACCTGACCATCGACGCCAGACTGGGAAAATCGCCGGACCAGTATCTTTGCTTGCGGAAGCTGGACGAGGCCCGTCACGAGCTGGATGGCGACGAAGTTTTCCAGGACATGTACGAGGGGCTGCCGTCTTTTGTGCACACGCACGAAGCGCTCCAGTCGTTTTATCCGTACGGAGACCGCAGCGCGTATTCGGCGCTGAGCGACCGGCAATGGGCCAAGATCAACTGGGATGCGTTCCAGGACTGTTTGGTCTGCGACAGGCAGCATCGGTGCGGACAGACGCTGTCGCGCGACCACTATCGCAAGTCGGCCGATCTCATCATCTGTTCGCACGATTTTTACATGGAGCACGTCTGGACGTACGAAGCGAGAAAGCGGGGCGGGCAGCTGCCGCTTTTGCCGAGCCACAGCTCCGTCATTTTTGACGAAGGGCATTTGCTGGAGCCTGCCGCGCAAAAGGCGTTGACCTACAAGCTGAACCACGCCGTTTTCGAAGAGATCATTACGCGGCTCTTGCAAGGGGAGATTAGGGAGTCGTTGGCCGTAGCCATTGAAGAAGCGATCGTCCAGAGCGAGGAGCTGTTCTCGCGCTTGAACGCCGAGAGCAAGCCAGTGGCTGGCTCTTCCCGCAAGGAAATCGCCTTTCACCCCGAACTGCTTGCCGCCATTCACCGCTTTACCAGCCTGATCGGCTCGATTGAGGAGGAACTGGCGCTGGAGAGCGGTCTGTACACGCTGGACGACTTTCAACTGCGGATCGTCGAGGAGCAGTTGGACATGATGCAGCTTGCTCTTCGCCTGTTCCAGCAGCCCGATCACGTCGTTTCCTGGATGAGCGAAGAAGGGACAGGCCCGACCCTGGTCGTCATGCCGAAATTGGTGCGGGAAGTGCTCCGGGAGCGCGTTTTCTCGCAAAACATGCCGATCGTGTTCTCGTCTGCGACCTTGTCGGTCAACCAGTCGTTTGCCTACATGGCCGACAGCCTGGGCATTGAAAACTACCTGTCGTTTTCCGTCGCCTCTCCGTACGACTACGCGGAGCAGATGGAAGCGTTCGTGCCGCCGTTGTCCTGTACGCAGCCGTTCGCGGAAAAAATGAAGCTGGCCGTCGCGCTGCTGCAAAAAACCGGGGGACGCGCGCTGCTTTTGTTTTCGTCGAGGGAAGAAATGCAAGCGTTCAAACACGCGGTCGGTGCGTACCCGGAATGTGCCTCCATGCGCTTTTGGTACGAGGGCGACGGGGAAATCAGCCATCTGATCTCCTGTTTTCAGAACGACGAAAAGAGCATTCTGTGTGCCGTCTCACTGTGGGAAGGGCTGGATGTGCCGGGGCCGTCGCTCTCGAACGTCATCATCTGGTCGCTGCCGTTTCCGCCGAACGATCCGGTGTTTGCCGCCAAGCGTAAAAGCGCAGCGTCGCCATTCGAAGAAGTCGATCTGCCGTACATGCTGCTCAGACTGCGCCAAGGGATCGGCCGCCTGATTCGCACCCGCGAGGACAGCGGCATCGTCTCCATCCTGAGCCCGGAGTTGTGGAGCGACGAGCGGCTCAGAGAGCATGTGCAGAGCGTCTTTCCGGAAGGCGTGCAGTGGCGCGCTGCGCTGGCGGGCGAGCCTGTTTAGGCAAGCGCAGGCTTCGGCAAGCCTGTGCCGATGGCCAGGGCCTTGTGCAAATGTATGACACTTCTGTTACGATCCGAGAGAAACCGGCGAGGCTGAAGGCGACAAATGCTATAATGGAGTATCCGCCATGCAAAAAAAGGAAGAAGATTGGGACAGGGATGGTGTTCACTTTTGGGTAACGTAGATTTTGCGAGCTTGCCGTGGGATTTGTTTTGGGTCGGAATCTCGTATTTTTTGGTGACCGGGTCGTTTTTCTGTATCGGCTTTATGCGCCTTGTTTCCCAGCGGGTGAAAAGCGGCATTGTCTGTATGGCCATCGCGGTAATCAGCGGGGGACTTTTCTTGCGCTATTTGTTTACGCATCACATTTAACTCCGATTCCCATGCGGGCCTGATGTGTATCGGACGTCCATTTTCGATAGCCGTACATAGTGGAGCTGACGGTGAAACGCGCCGTCGGCTTTTTTTTTGCCTTGATTTCCCGGAAAGAATCGGCAGGGAATGTAAACAATTTGTAACGCGTTTTCCTCTGGTGCCCCTTATAATCAGGAGACAAGAGGTTGCCGGGCGAAGAGCGGCAGCGAGGGCTTCGTCAACCCCGTTGGAAAAAAGTCCGGCGTGACCGCGAAAACAAGGAAGGAAAGAGGGGAAACAGCCATACATAAAAAGAAGGAGCACATTTCTGACAGAACGTAGGGCACCACATTCCGAATACGGGCAAGGAGGATTGGAAGGATTCATTTTCCCTAACAGATGATGAACGACCAACCCCCGTTTTCTTTTCGCGAACTTCAAAGAAATCTGGGGTTTTTGAATTCCGATCGCACGGATTTCCCGATGGGTCATGACTGCCCCTGTCAACGAATGAACGAACAGAATGGAAGCAAAAGGGGAGAATGCAGATGAACGGCATGGCGAGCACGATCAACAAGAACAACCAAGCCATCCTTTTTTCGAAGGGCCACAATCCGATGCACAAGCAAGCAGAAGGACGGACTCGCCAAACCAACAGCGGAGGAGGCCGCCGACATGCCTGAACCGATCAAGGCTACCGACAGCCGTTACATGCCCGGAATCGACGGGCTTCGGGCACTGGCGGTACTCGCCGTCCTATTTTATCACGTCAATGACAAATGGGCGCCGGGGGGATTGCTCGGCGTCGGGATCTTTTTCGTCCTCTCCGGCTACCTGATTACCGATTTGCTGATTGCCCAGTGGCGCAGATACGGGCGGCTGGACATGAAGGACTTCTGGCTGCGCAGGGCCAGACGGCTTTTGCCTGCCCTGTTGCTGCTTTTGGTTGTGGTCGTGACCACCGTCGCGTTGTTTCTGCCGGAGCAGATGGGACGCTTGCGCGGGGATGTATGGGCAGCTATTTTCTACGTCAGCAACTGGTGGCTAGTCTTTTCCGAGGTATCGTACTTTGAGAAATTCGGCCCGCCGTCGCCGCTTGGCCATCTGTGGTCGTTGGCCGTGGAGGAGCAGTTTTACCTGATCTGGCCGCTCTTGGTCGCACTCGGGCTGTCCGTGGTCAGACGCCGCGGCCCGCTCGTGATGATGACGCTCGGCCTGGCTGCTTGCTCGGCGGTTCTGATGGCCGTCATGTATGTGCCGGGAGAGGACCCGAGCCGGATTTATTACGGAACAGACACCCGGGCGTTTGCCCTCTTGATCGGGGCTGCTCTGGCCATGCTGTGGCCGAGTCGCAAACTGCCCGCGACCATATCCGGCAAGGCACGCGCGACGCTGGACGCAATCGGGAGCGCGAGTCTTGTGACGTTGCTTCTGGCGATCTGGAAAACGAACCAGTACGATGACTTTCTTTATCAGGGCGGGCTGGTCCTGCTATCGCTGGCAAGCGCGGTTCTGGTAGCCGTCCTCGCCCACCCGGCAAGCGCCCTGGCGAGGTGGATGGGCTGCAAGCCGCTCAGATGGCTTGGCGTACGCTCATACGGCATCTATTTGTGGCACTTTCCCGTGATCGTGTTCACAAGCCCGGCACCTGGCGCGGACGGAGGCTGGCTCGCTGTCTTGCGCGCCGCCCTTCAGCTTGCGGCTTGCATCGGGTTGGCCGCTCTGTCCTGGAAATACGTCGAGGAACCGATTCGCCATGGTCTGCTGGGCAGAGTCTGGGCGAAGCTCCGCTCGGGGAAAAAGCAGGGGACGCCCAGACGCTCTACCCGCGTACTCGCCACCGGGTGCGCCATTATGCTGTGTGTCCTTTATTTTGGAGTAGCTACGTTGACTTCTGGCGCTACTGCGGGCAACGGCTCTGTGCTGCCACCGCCGGCGGAGTCGTCCCCGGCCGAAGAAAAGCCGGGACATAAGGAGGCTGCCGATAGCGTCGAAAAACCGCACGGCCCCGAATGGCCAGTAGCTGCGAAGAAGCCGGACGCGACCGCAAAGCCCGGTAGCCAAACGGCGGCAAAGCCGAAACCGGAAGCGAAGCCGGCTGCAACCCAACCAGCTGGGGGTGGCACAAAGCCTGTGCAAAATCCGGGCAATTCCGTTGATTCCCAACCGCCGAAAGCTTCGGATGCGCCAGCCGTTGCCGTCCATTCCGGCGAAGGATGGACCGCCATCGGCGACTCCGTCATGCTCGACGTGGAGCCGTATCTGGCGAAGCTGTTGCCCGGGATCGTCATTGACGGCAAAGTCGGTCGGCAAATGTCGCAAGCCCCGGATACGATTGCCGCCCTGAAAGCGCAAGGGCGGCTGGGCAATCGGGTAATCATCGAACTGGGGACGAATGGTCCCTTCGGCAAAAGGCAGCTCGACAAGCTGCTGCAGGCATTGCATGGCGCTGAGCAGATCGTCCTCATCAACACGCGAGTTCCGCGGCCTTGGGAAAGCGTTGTGAACCAGACGCTGGCAGATGTGGCAGCCGCCCATCCGAACATCAAGCTGATCGATTGGCATGCGGCAAGCGCAGGCAAACCCTCGTATTTTTACAAAGACGGCGTGCATCTCAACTCCGAGGGCGCGCGGGCGTATGCTTTGCTCGTAGCCCATGCGCTGGCTTCGGCCAAAGCCGACCAGGAAAACGAGGCGCCAGCACCGAAGCCGGACGAGGAACAGCCGCAACAGCCACAGCCAGCGACTCAAGATGCCCACAAGCAGGAGCATGGGACAAAAGAGCCGCAGGAAGCGCAAGAAGCGCAGCAATAAACGAAAGCGAATCAAGGCAGGCCAGTCTTTCCAAAAGGAGCGCTGGCCTGTTTTCTGTACAGGATGAAAGGGAAGCAAGACGCCAAAAGGTGATGCCACGGCAAGAAAAGCGAAACCATTCGTCAATCCCGGGAGATTTACGAAAAATAAATCAAAAGGAGTCAGTTATGGAAGCCAGTTCTAAACCCTCCCCAACAAGATGGTATGCGGTTAAGATTTTATTTGAATCCGTTCATACGGGTGACTCTTGTTTTGACAGGAGTCACGGCGAAAACATGAAGCTGTTTGAGGAAAGTATTCTGGTCGTAAAAGGGATGAATAAGGAAGGGGCGATTGCGTCGGCAGAGCAGTTTGCCAAAAAAGCCGAGCATGAGTTCGTGAATGGTTATGGTGAAATCGTGAAGCATCAGTTTGTCCAAGCGTTAGATGCTTTTGAGCTACACGACGATGACATCACACATGGAACGGAAATCTACTCAAGATTTATCCATGTTCGCAGGGACCATTCAGCCATGGATGTAACGAAACGCTATTTCCCAGAAGCTGTAGGTGATGATGGGGATACCAGTATGTAACGGTATTCAACCGAGGGTAGCCGGGCAGTGTATGCTGCATCTTCACATGGACTTTTTTGGTCTTCTCCTGTACGATTGCATACGGGATTCTTACCATGCAACGGAGGAAAGAAGGAAAAACAATGATTCGTTCATACGCGCTACTGCTTTTTTGCGTGACATTGTGGGGAAGCAACTTTGTGTTCGGGAGCATGCTGGTCAAAGAGTTTCCCCCGCTGTTTCTCGCCGATGTCCGGCTGATTTTCACGTCGCTGTTTTTGGTGATGTACGCCTGGCTGACGAAAAAATTTGTGAAACTGACGCGGCGGGAGCTGGGCCTTCTCGTCTTGCTCGGACTCGTCGGAACGCTGGCCAACCAGACGGCGTATTTCAACGGCTTGCTGACGACTGATGCCACGACCGCCTCACTGATCCTGTCGTTGGCGCCGATCGTGACCGCCATTCTGGCTTCGCTGTTTTTGAAAGAGCCGTTTACGCTGCGCATGAAGCTCGGCTCGGCGCTCGCCTTGCTCGGCACGTTTTTTGTCGTGGGGGTGGGGGCGGGTCTTTCCATTTCCAAAGGCGTGCTGCTGATCGTGATTGCGATGGTGACCTTCTCGGCGTCGATGATTATCATTCGCAAGCTGACACAGACGATGCAGCCGTTCATTGCGACGGTGTACTCGACAACAGCCGGGACGCTGTTTTTGACACCTGCTGCCATGCTGACGCTCGATTCCGCAGCGCAGATCAGCCGGGAAGCATGGGCGTGGGTCCTGTTGATCGTCACAGCGATTCTCATGCAGGGCGTTTGCGGGATCGTCTGGAATTCGCAGCTGAAAACGGTCGGGACGGGGAAAGCGGCGATTTTCCTCAACCTGCAGCCGTTCGTGGCGATGCTCGTCGGCTTTTTGCTGCTCGGCTCGCAGGTGACCGCGATCCAAGTAGGCGGCTCTCTCTTGATTGTCGCAGGCGTCGTGGTCGCAAGCGTGCGCTCCAAGCAGTCTGCCGTGCAAAGGCTTGCCAATCGTTCGAATCGGTACAACGTTTGAAATCATGGACTTCGCTTGCGCCATCGTGACGGACGGCAGAGCTGTACGGCTGAAGCGCGCGCTTGACCAGACGGGTGGGGCTTTTGGTTCCCGCTGCTTCGGGCGACAGCTGCGGAGTGGACTTTCCTTTTGCAAACCATGTACAATCGGTGGTAGCTGTCGTATATTTCAGGAGGCGAACTTGCATGAATCGCGAACAATCTCGTTTGGAAACGGCAACCTTTGCAGGTGGATGCTTCTGGTGCATGGTCAGCCCGTTTGACAAGCTGCCAGGAGTCCATAAGGTTGTATCAGGTTATACAGGCGGACATGTGGAAAATCCGACCTATGAACAGGTGTGCTCCGGTACCACGGGACACTACGAAGCCGTACAGATTACGTACAATCCTGCGCTCATCTCCTACGAGGAGCTGCTGCAGATGTTCTGGAGACAGATCGACCCGACAGATGCAGGCGGCCAATTCGGCGATCGCGGACAGTCGTACGCTCCGGCGATTTTCTTCCACAGCCCCGAGCAGGAACGGTTGGCAATCCAGTCGCGCGAGGAGCTTGCGCAAAGCGGCCGTTTTCAGAAGCCGATCGCGACCTTGATTTTGCCTGCCAAGCCGTTTTACCCGGCAGAGGAGTATCACCAGGACTACTACAAGAAAAATCCGCTGCGCTACAACTACTACAAGGCAGCGTCCGGCAGGGCGAAGTTCATCAAGGAAGCGTGGAGCGACAAACAAAGACAGGAAGAGTTGAAAAAGAAGCTGACGCCGATTCAGTATGAAGTGACGCAGAACAACGGCACCGAGCGTCCGTTTGCCAATGAATACTGGGATCACAAGGAAGAGGGCATTTACGTCGATATCGTCTCCAACGAGCCGCTGTTTTCCTCGCTGGACAAATTCGATTCGGGCTGCGGCTGGCCGTCTTTTACCAAACCGCTGCACGACGACAACATCACAGAGCACATCGACCTGTCGCACAACATGATCCGAACGGAGGTACGCAGCAAGCAGGCCGATTCTCATCTCGGACATGTGTTCGAGGACGGTCCCGGAGAAAACGGCTTGCGCTATTGCATCAACTCGGCGGCGCTGCGCTTCATTCCCAAAGACAAACTGGAAGAGGAAGGCTTCGGCGCGTACAAAAAGCTGTTTGAAAACAACTAGCGCTGGCTGCTGCCCCACGGTACGTCTTGCGAGCGACGATTGTGCGATTTTGGACGAAAGCGACACCGTTTTGTAACGAAAATGGCCCGATTTCTGTCATAATGGGTACGTACTTCTCCATCCGAAGAACGTACCCAACACCTTTGTGGGCTGTCTGTATAGCCGGGCCCGATTCGAAAGGACGTCACGATGAAACGTTTTGCCAATTGTACCAACCATCCGATCATACTGGTAATGGCGGCGATTCTGACGCTGTCGGGGTGCAGCGGCTTGGCTGTGCCGGCTCCGACAGAAAAAACGGAGTCGCCTGCCGCCGCACCGGAACAGACGAAGCAGGAAAGCGTCAAACCGGGGGAAAAGGGCAAGCCGACCGCTCAAGAGCCAGCAGCTTCTGGCGAACCCGCGCCGTCTGTCGAAGTCAAGCCGGATACAGCGAAGCAAACGGAAGCGCAGCCGCCGAAAAAGCCGCCTGCCAAAGCATCCGCCGACACCGAGGAGCTGCTGGCGGGCATCGAGGTAGTCGCCGAGCCGGAGAGCATGGCGGTCCTCGTCAACAAGCAGCGCAAGCTCCCGGAAAACTACACGCCCACCGATCTCGTTTTTCCGAATGTGCCTTACCTGCTCCCGGAAAAAAGCGAGAAGCGGAAGATGCGCAAAGAAGCGGCAGCGGCATTGGAAGCCCTGTTCGCAGCGGCGAAAGCAGACGGGATCGCGCTGGCGGGCGTATCCGCGTACCGTTCGCACACGTACCAAAAAGCGTTGTTCCACCGCTACGTGCAAAAAGACGGAATCGAGAAGGCGCGCACCTACAGCGCCGTGCCCGGAACGAGCGAGCATGAGACGGGACTGGCGATCGACGTCGCCGGGCTGGACGGCAAATGCGCCGCGACCAGCTGCTTTGCCAACACCAAAGAAGCGAAGTGGCTGGCCGAGCACGCGACAACGTACGGCTTTATCATCCGCTACCCGGAAGGAAAAGAGGCAATCACCGGCTACATGTACGAACCGTGGCATTTGCGCTATGTCGGGCCGGAGATCGCCAAAAAAATCGGAGAGCAGGGCATTACGCTGGAAGAATACTGGGGCGTGGTCCCCGTCTCCGCCGATGCCCAACGCTAACCAACCAAAAGCAACGCCGATTTTTCGCAGGAAGAAAAGTCGGCGTTTTTCTTGTACAGCTGCTGTCGGGCGCGCAATCTCCCATTGAGAAAGGGATTTGTATGCTATAATGGTCTCGGGTGAAGAGCATGAGCGAAAAATCAATCAGAGAACGAATTATCGAAACGGCCATGCGCCTGTTCGAAGCGCACGGCTACCACAGGGTGACCGTCGACCAAATCGTCAAGGAAAGCGGAACCTCGAAGGGAGGATTTTATCACAATTTCAAATCCAAGGACGAGCTCCTCTACATCATTCACGACCAATTCATTACGTACGTTCTGGAAAAAGCAGAGGAAGCTTACGAAAAATGGGATACGCCGACGGAACGCCTGCAAGCGATCGTCAAATCGTTTGTGATGATGATTGATCTGTACCGCTCACAGGTAACGATTTTTTATCAGGAAAGCCTCTTTTTGGCCCCCGAGTATTTTACCGATATTGAAACGAAGCGGGATCGCTATAAAAAAATCATGTTTACCGTCATCTCAGACGGGATCCAGTCAGGCGAATTCCGGCCGGAGCTGCCTGTGCCGATCGTCTCCATGGCCATTTTCGGCATGGTCAACTGGATTTACAAATGGTATCAAAAAACAGGGACGTATTCGATCGAGCAGATTGCCGACATTTACGCCGACATGGTGCTGCATTCCGTGTTGAAGCCCGAGGCGATGGAAAACCCGGCGTTCAACCGTTTTTTCCTGGCGTCTGGCAGTACGCCGTTCAAGCCGTTGTGAAGCAGGAAGGATCAGGCGGCTACTCGCCGTTTGCTGGCAGGAGAGCAGGGGCATAGTCGCTTCACGGTCCGAATAAAAAAGGATGCCAGACGAACGGGTTGATCTGTACTATTATTCAGACATTTGCTATAATCATCAAAAGACCAACTGGTCGGTCTTGCCTACTCTCTACAGACCAACCAGTCGGTTCGTGACGGATTTTAACCCGGGAGGAATACGTGTGCTGACGATTTATGAATGGAGAGAACTTGCCAAGCTGCTGGAACAGACCGATATAGAATCGATCGAAGTCATCGAGGAAGAATCCCGCCTGCGGATCAAACGACGCGTGAACGGGATGGCGACAAATGCGGAAGCGGCATACGGACAAAAGGCCGATGCTGGTCACAAAGCGGCTACCGTCATTTCGATGCCGCAAGCCGTACCCGCGCCTGTCCCGCAGCCCAAGCCCCAGCCGCAGCCTGTGGCGGCAGTCCAAACAGTCGCTCCGGTCGCAGCCGTCGAACAGACGGAACGCTTGCACCCCATTGCTTCTCCGATGGTCGGAACCTTTTATGCCGCTCCGGCCGAGGATGCGCCGCCCTACGTTTCGGTGGGTGACCGCGTAGAGCCGTCGAGCATCGTCTGTATTGTCGAGGCCATGAAGCTGTTTAACGAGATTGAAGCGGAGGTAAAAGGGGAAATCGTTCAAGTACTGGTGGAAAACGGTCAGCTGGTTACGCATGGGCAACCGCTGTTTCTCGTAAAGCTTGCCTAGCGAAAATGCGCGATTGAGGGGAGGTCTGGACAAGTGAACAAAGACACGCTGTTTACGCAATTTCCCGTGCCGACGTACGAGCAGTGGCGGGAAGCGGCAGAAAAATCGTTGAAGGGCGCGTCATTCGATGCCAAACTGTTGACCAGGACATATGAAGGAATCGTTCGTCAGCCGATTTACCGGACGGAAGATGTCGCAACATTGCCACATCTGGACGCAGAGCCGGGCCAGGCGCCGTTTGTCAGGGGGACGAAAAGCGCGTACGCCAAAGGGGCACAGCGCTGGGAGGTCTGCCAGGAGATAACGGCTCCGGATGCCAGGTCGTTTAACGAAACGGCGCTCACGGATTTGGCTCGCGGCCAAACGATGCTGCACCTCGTGCTCGACCGGGCGGCGAAGGCGGGACTGGACCCGGATGAAGCGCTCCCAGAAGACATCGGAGCGGGGGGGCTCTCGCTTTTTTCCGTGGAGGATGTGGCTGAGGCGCTCAGCGGACTGAACCTGGAGGAACTGCCGATTTACATCCCATCCGGACCGCTCGGCTTGCCTGTGTTTGCCCTCCTGTTGGCGCATCTGGAAGCGAGCGGACGCAATGCCCGAGAGCTGCGCGGCTGCATCGGCCAAGACCCGGTGGCCGCGCTGCTTACAGAAGGTCAGCTTCCGTACGCGCTGGACACGGCGTTTGCCGCCATGGCGAAAATCACGCGCTGGGCGAGCGAGCATGCACCGCAGCTCAAAACGATTCTCGTCCAAGGCAACGCCTACTATGAGAGCGGCGGCCATGCGGTAGCCGAGCTGGCGTTTTCGCTGGCGACGGGCGTCGACTACATCCAGGCCATGCTGGAGCGCGGACTGTCGATCGAGGAAGCGGCGGGCCGGATGCAGTTTTCTTTTTCCATCGGTTCCGACGTGTTCATGGAAATCGCGAAGCTGCGGGCCGCGAAAATGCTCTGGGCGAACATCGTCGCTTCCTATGGAGGCTCGACCGAGGCCCAGAAGATGAAGATTCACGCGCGGACGGCCGCCTGGACGAAAACGGTGTACGATCCGTACGTCAACATGCTGCGCGCGACGACGGAAGCGTTTTCAGCGATTGTCGGGGGAGTCGACAGCCTGCACGTGTCCGCGTTCGACGAAGCAATCCGTCCGGCAACCGATTTTTCCCGGCGAATCGCGCGCAACACGCAAATCATTTTGGAGCAGGAGTCCCATCTGGCGAAGGTGGCAGACCCTGCCGGCGGCTCCTGGTACGTGGAATGGCTCACGGATGAGCTGGCGAAAAAAGCATGGGAGCTGTTTTTGCAGGTAGAGGAAAAGGGTGGCATGCTTCGGGCGCTGGCGGAAGGCTTCCCGCAAAGCGTGATTGCAGAGAGCGCCGCGCGCAAGGAAAAAGATATCGCTTCACGCAAAAGCCGCATCGTCGGCACGAACATGTATCCGAATCCGTCCGAGCAGCCGTTGCCGCAGCAGGCCGCACCTGCCCTGCATGAACAGCGCATCGCCGCGTTGCGCGCTCATCGGGCGAGAAAAGCACCGTCTGCGTTTTCCGAACGGCTGGCAAAGCTCGCACACGACACAGAAGAGTGGGTCGGCCATGCCGTACAGGCCGCGCTCGCCGGAGCGACCATAGGCGATCTCGCCAAAGCGTTGACCCGCTCCGGGCAAACAGCGACCGTCATTGCCCCGCTGCGCCCGCACCGTGCGGCCGAGGCGTTTGAAGCGCTTCGCAAGCAGGCGGACGACTATACGCACAGGACCGGGCAGCGACCGAGCGTCTTTCTCGCGGCAGTGGGCCCTGTGGCGCAGCATAAGGCGAGGGCGGATTTTGCCGCCGAGTTTTTTGCCGTCGGAGGCTTTGCGGTTTTGCGCCCGCAGGCGTATGCCACTGCCGCAGAGGCCAAAGAAGCGGCGCTCGCCTCCGGAGCCAAGGTGATTGTCATCTGCTCCGACGATGAGAGCTATCCCGAGCTGGTTCCGCCGCTCGCCCAGGTGCTCAAGCAGGAGGCTGGCGACAGGATCGTGCTGCTGGCCGGTTTGCCGGACGCCGAGCAGTTGGCGGCGTACAAGGCGGCTGGCGTAGATGACTGCATCCATTTGCGCTCCAATTGCTATCAGATGCTGCGAGAACTTCAGGAGCGGACAGGAGTGAGCTCATGATGAACAGACCTGATTTTTCCAAAGTGCCGTATCGCGGCAGCCGGGACATTTCCGACCTGTTTTACGGCCAGGCGCCGTCCGCCGAAGCGAAGAAGCTTCTGGATGAGCAGATTTGGCAGACGCTGGAGCAAATTCCCGTCAAGCCTCTCTATACAAAAGAAGACGTGCAAGGCATGACGCATCTCGGCTACATGCCGGGCTTGCCGCCGTATTTTCGCGGGCCGTACCCGACGATGTACGTAACGCAGCCATGGACGGTGCGCCAGTATGCCGGCTTTTCCACGGCGGAGGAGAGCAGCGCCTTCTATCGCCGCAATTTGGCAGCGGGACAAAAAGGGCTGTCGATTGCCTTTGACCTCGCGACGCATCGCGGCTATGATTCCGACCATCCGCGGGTCGTCGGCGATGTCGGGAAGGCCGGGGTGGCGGTAGACTCGATTCTCGACATGAAAATTTTGTTCGACGGCATTCCGCTGGACAAAATGTCTGTCTCGATGACGATGAACGGAGCGGTGCTGCCAATCATGGCGTTTTACATCGTGGCGGCGGAGGAGCAGGGCGTCTCGCAGGACCAGTTGACCGGAACGATCCAAAATGACATTTTGAAGGAATACATGGTGCGCAATACGTACATTTATCCGCCGGAAGCGTCGATGAAGATCATTTCCGATATTTTCGCCTACACCTCGAAGCACATGCCGAAATTCAACAGCATCAGCATTTCCGGCTACCACTTGCAGGAAGCGGGCGCGACGGCGGACATCGAGCTGGCGTACACGCTGGCAGACGGGCTGGAGTACGTGCGCACAGGGCTTGCCGCAGGAATCGACATCGACGCATTCGCGCCGCGCCTGTCGTTTTTCTGGGCGATCGGCATGAACTACTTCATGGAAGTCGCGAAAATGCGGGCAGCCCGCCTGATCTGGGCAAGCCTCATCAAGCAGTTCAACCCGAAAAACGAAAAGTCGATGGCGCTTCGCACCCACTCGCAGACGTCCGGCTGGAGTCTGACGGAGCAAGACCCGTACAACAACGTCGTGCGGACGTGCATCGAAGCGATGGCAGCAGCGCTTGGACACACCCAGTCGTTGCATACGAACGCGCTCGACGAGGCAATCGCGCTGCCGACCGACTTTTCGGCCCGGATCGCGCGCAACACGCAGCTGTTCTTGCAGGACGAGACGCAGATTACGAAGGTCGTCGATCCGTGGGCTGGCTCGTACTACGTCGAGTCGCTGACGGCGCAGCTCGTGGAAAAAGCGTGGGCGCACATCGAAGAGATCGAAGCGTTGGGCGGCATGGCCAAGGCGATTGAGACCGGCCTGCCGAAAATGAAGATCGAGGAAGCGGCCGCAAGACGCCAGGCGCACATCGACTCGGCGAAAGAAGCGATTATCGGCGTAAACAAATACCGGCTGGACAAGGAAGACCCGCTGGAAATTCTCGAAGTCGACAATACGGCCGTGCGCGAGGCGCAAATCCGGCGGTTGCAGGAGCTGCGCCAAAACCGCGATGAGGCGAGAGTGCAGGCGGCTCTGGCGGCGATTACGGAGTGCGCGCGCACAGGCGAAGGCAACCTGCTTGCGCTGGCGATCGAAGCGGCGCGGGCACGGGCTTCGCTCGGGGAAATATCCGACGCCTATGAAAAAGTGGTCGGTCGCCACAAAGCGGTCATTCGCTCGATCAGCGGCGTCTACAGCTCAGAGTACGCGGATGCGGAAGAAGTGGCAGCCGTGCGCAAGATGGCGGACGAGTTCGAGCAGTGGGAAGGCCGACGCCCGCGCATCATGATCGCCAAAATGGGCCAGGACGGGCACGACCGGGGCGCGAAGGTGATCGCGACGGCTTTTGCCGATCTGGGCTTTGACGTCGATATCGGGCCGCTGTTCCAGACACCGGAGGAAACCGCCAAGCAAGCGGTAGAAAACGACGTGCACGTCATCGGGTTCAGCTCGCTGGCCGCGGGGCACAAGACGCTGCTGCCGCAGCTCGTCGAGGAGTTGAAAAAGCTCGGGCGCGAGGATATCGTCGTCGTCATCGGCGGGGTCATTCCGCCGCAGGATTACGCGTTTTTGCGCGAGCACGGCGCTGCTGCCATCTTCGGTCCGGGGACGGTCATTCCGGTAGCGGCCCAGCACGTTTTGCAGGAGATTGTGCATCGGCTGGAGGCTGCTGGCCTATGAGCGCAGGCGGAGACGGCAAACATTCGCTGAACGTGTCCTCGAAAGTCCGCCTCCCGCGCCTCTCCGTCGACCAGTACGTCAAGGGCGTGCGCGAAAATAACCGGACCGTGCTCGCGCAAGCGATTACGCTTGTCGAGAGCAACTCCGCCGCCCATATGGAGATGGCTCAGGAGGTGATCCGCCAGCTGTTGCCGCACACGGGAAATTCCATTCGTATCGGCGTGTCCGGCGTGCCGGGAGCGGGCAAGAGTACGTTTATCGAAGCATTCGGCACAATGCTGTGCGATAAAGGCCATCGGGTCGCCGTGCTGGCGGTCGATCCGAGCAGCACGGTGACGCGCGGCAGCATTCTCGGAGACAAGACGCGGATGGAGCTGTTGTCGCGCAATCCGCAGGCGTTCATCCGGCCGTCCGCGACAGGCGGGACGCTGGGCGGCGTCAACCGCAAGACGCGGGAGACGATGCTGATTTGCGAAGCGGCTGGCTACGACGTGATCCTGGTCGAGACGGTCGGCGTCGGGCAAAGCGAGACGACGGTCAGGTCGATGGTCGACTTCTTTTTGCTCCTGATGCTGACGGGAGCGGGCGACGAGCTGCAAGGCATCAAAAAAGGCATCATGGAAATCGCCGATGCGCTGTTGATTCACAAGGCAGACGGGGAAAACCGCACCCGTGCGCTGATCGCCAAAGGCGAATACAACCGGGTGCTGCACTATTTGCAGCCGGCGACAGCCGGGTGGGAGACGAAGGCGTACATGTGCTCGTCCGTGACGGGCGAGGGCATTCCCGAAATATGGGATGTCATCGGACAGTTTCGCGAGACGACGATGAAGTCGGGCGGCTTCGAGGCCCGGCGCAAGGCGCAACTGCTCGACTGGATGCACAGCATGGCGCAGGACTATTTGCGCGCGACTTTTTTTGGCAATCCGCAGGTCGCGCAACTGCTGCCGACGATTGAACAGGCTGTCGCCAGCGGGGAGCTGTCGCCGACGAGCGCCGTTCAGCAGCTGGTAGCGATTTACGAAAAAGCGATTAGGAACGATTAGGAAATAGGGACAGGAAGAAGGTCGGACGATGAGCGATATGTACGAAAAAATCGACGAATTGATGGAGCGCAAATTCAAAATCCAGCTGGGCGGTGGCGATGCGCGGATTGATGCCCAGCACAACCGCGGCAAGCTCACTGCCCGCGAGCGGATCGAACTGCTGCTCGACCCGGACACGTTTGTCGAGCTGAATCCGTTTGTCGAGCACCGGGCCACGCACTTTGGGCTGGATCAGATGGAAGCGCCAGGCGAAGGGGTCGTGACAGGCTACGGCAAAATCAACGGGCGTCCCGTCTACTTGTTCGCGCAAGATTTTACCGTGTTTGGCGGCGCGCTGGGAGAGATGCACGCGCTGAAAATCGCCAAGGCGATGGATTTGGCGGCGAAAAACGGCGCACCGTTTATCGGGCTGAACGACTCCGGCGGCGCGCGCATTCAGGAAGGCGTCAGCTCGCTTGACGGCTACGGGACGATTTTTTACCGCAATGCGATCTACTCCGGAGTCATCCCGCAAATCTCGGTCATTCTCGGCCCGTGCGCAGGCGGCGCCGTCTACTCTCCGGCGATTACCGACTTCGTGTTCATGGTGGAAAAGACAAGCCAGATGTTCATTACAGGGCCGAAAGTGATCGAGACGGTGACCGGCGAGAAAATTTCTGCCGAAGATTTGGGCGGCGCCCGGGTGCATTCTTCCGTCAGCGGCAACGCCCACTTCACGGCAGAGTCCGAGCAGGAGGTACTCGAAGGCGTGCGCAGGCTGCTCAGCTTCCTGCCGCAAAACAACCGCGATCGCGCCCCTGTGCGGGAAGGGGAGCCCGGCAAGGAGTGGCAAGAAGAGCTCTTGGAGCTGGTCCCTGTCGAGAGTACCAAAGTGTACGATGTCCGCAAGGTGATCGAAAAAATCGTCGACTACGGCGACTTCCTGGAGGTGCAGCCGAATTTCGCCCGCAACATCGTCATCGGGCTGGCCCGCATCGACGGACACAGCGTAGGGATCATTGCCAACCAGCCGAAGGTGATGGCAGGAGGACTCGACATCCATTCTTCCGACAAGCTGGCGCGGTTTATCCGCTTCTGCGATTGCTTCAACATCCCGCTCTTGACCTTCGAGGACGTCTCCGGCTTTTTCCCGGGAATCAACCAGGAGCACGGGGGAATCATTCGCCACGGCGCAAAAATTTTGTACGCCTACTCGGAAGCGACTGTCCCGAAGATTACCGTCATTTTGCGCAAGGCGTACGGCGGCGCTTACGTGGCGCTCAACTCCAAGTCGATCGGCGCGGATATCGTCTACGCCTGGCCGAATGCCGAAATCGCCGTGATGGGACCGGAAGGCGCGGCGAATATCATTTTTGCCAAGGAAATCGAGAGTAGCGAAGACCCGGCGGCGACCCGCGCGGAAAAAATCGCGCTCTATCGCGAGAAGTTTGCCAACCCGTACGTGGCAGCCAGCCTGGGTATGGTAGACGATGTGATCGACCCGCGCGAAACGCGTCTGAAGGTCGCCCAGGCGTTGGAAATGCTCCGGAACAAGCAGGAAGACCGTCCATATAAAAAGCATGGGAACATCCCATTGTAAGAGGGGAGCGTCTTGGAATGAAGCTGCATGAGCTGCGTGAATTCATCAAGCTGGTCAACCAGTCCTCGATCGAGGAGCTGGAATGGGAAAAAGGCAAGACCCGGATCGTCATCAAAAAAGGCGAGCCTGCCGTTGTAGCGGCAGCCGCGCTCCCCCTGCAGCCAGGCGAGGTCGAGCAAGGCTACCGGGAAGCGGCGGCTACGGCGGAGGCAGAGCCAGTCCCCGTCGTTGCGGAAGAAAAAGCGCCAGAGGAAGCGACACAGCTTGTCCTGTCCACGTCTGTCGGGGTTTTTTACGCGCAAGTAACCGTCGGCCAGGCGATCAAGGCGCAGGAGGTAGTCGGACGCTGCACCGTAGACGCGCTGCAGCTGTCGTCTGACATCGTTTCGCCGGTGGCCGGGGTCGTGACGGAAATTCTTGTGCCGGACGGTCAGCTCGTCGATTACGGCAAAGCATTGCTGCTCGTCAAACCACAGTAAGAAGGGGCGTTCCTATGTTCACGAAAGTTCTGATTGCCAATCGCGGAGAAATCGCCGTGCGTATTATTCGAGCGTGCCAGGAGCTGGGGATCGCCACGGTGGCCGTCTACTCGGAAGCAGACCGCGAAGCGCTGCACGTCGAGCTGGCAGACGAAGCGTACTGCATCGGCCCGAAGGAATCGAAGGACAGCTACTTGAACATGGCCCGGATCATGACGGTTGCCTTGCTCACAGGCGTGGATGCGATCCATCCCGGCTACGGCTTTTTGGCGGAAAACGCTTCGTTTGCCCAACTGTGCCAGGATTGCTCGATTACGTTCATCGGCCCTGATCCTGATGCGATTGCGAAAATGGGAGACAAAGCGGTCGCCAAAGCGACGATGAGCGCGGCGAATGTGCCGCTCGTGCCAGGCACGGACGGGCTGATCGACGACATCGAAGAAGCGCTGCAGGTAGCCGAGAAGATCGGTTATCCCGTGATCGTCAAGGCGACGGCGGGCGGAGGCGGCAGAGGCATGCGCGTCGCCTTTGACGCCGAGGAGCTGGAAAAAGCGATTCGCCAGGCGCAAAAAGAGGCGGAGACGGCTTTTGGCAACGCGGGCGTGTACCTTGAGAAATACGTCGAGGAGCCGCGCCATGTGGAGATTCAGGTGATGGGCGACAAGCACGGCAACGTCGTCCACTTGGGCGAGCGGGACTGCTCGATCCAGCGCCGGCACCAGAAGCTGGTAGAGGAAGCACCATCGCCTGCGCTCGATCCGGAGCTGCGCGAGCGGATGGGGCAAGCGGCTGTCGCGGCTGCGAAGGCGGTTTCGTACCACGGGGCAGGCACCGTCGAATTTTTGCTCGATCGGCACGGACAGTTTTACTTCATGGAAATGAACACGCGCATTCAGGTCGAGCATCCGGTCACGGAAATGATTACGGGTATCGACCTCATCAAGGAGCAGATTTCGGTCGCGGCGGGCAACCCGCTGTCCTTTTCCCAGGAAGACGTCAAAATCAACGGCTGGGCGATCGAATGCCGGATCAATGCGGAAAACCCTGCGAAAAACTTCATGCCTTCGCCGGGAAAAGTCCGCAACTACTTGCCGCCGGGAGGCTACGGCGTGCGCGTCGACAGCGCCGTTTACCCGGGCTACGAGATTTCGCCGTTTTACGATTCCATGGTCGCCAAGTTGATCGTGTGGGGCACAAGCCGCGAAGAAGCGCTGGCTCGCATGAAGCGGGCCTTGCGCGAGTTCGTGATCGAAGGCGTGCACACGACCATTCCGTTTCACGAGAAGCTGCTGGAGCATCCTGATTTTGTGGCGGGCCATTTCGCGACCAACTTTTTGGAGAAACATCCGCTGGAGCTGAAGGAAACCGAAGCCGCAAGCGGCGGCAAATGACGAACGTGCTCGGTTCGGTTCGCCAGGCGGGCAAGGGGCAGAAGCTCTGCGCGCAGCCAGGTGACACCGGGACATTTGCTCGCGGTGCGTAACGGATCATTGATCGAAGCAGCGCGGTGTGGTAAGATGGGTGTACTTTGATGACTGGAGTTGAAGCCGATGTAGGAAGCTTTCTTGCTTACAAGAGGAAAACAGGTGCGATTTTTTCGCATGTGTATTTCCTTCTATGCAAGAAAGTTACGACATCGGTTCACTCAAGCGATATATCCAAATCCGGCTCCCTGGGTGGAGTAGGTTTTGTTATACGTTTATGAGCTGCAAGAGAGTAACTTTCTTGCAGCTCTTCTATTTTTATCCAGGGGGATGAGGGTATGTCGACCATTAAAGTGACCAATCTGACTTTTGCCTATGACGGCAGTTTCGATCACATTTTTGAAAACGTGAGCTTCCAGATGGATACCGATTGGAAGCTCGGCTTTACCGGGAGGAACGGCAGAGGGAAGACGACGTTTCTGAACCTGCTGCTGGGACGCTATGAATACAGCGGCACGATCTCGGCGCAGGTGCCCTTCGAATATTTTCCCTACCAGATTGACAACAAGGAGCGAAACACCAGGGAGATCATTCGGGAGATGGTTCCCGACTGCATGGACTGGGAGCTGTTGCGCGAATTCTCCTTGTTGCAGGTCGACGAGGATGTGTTGGATCGACCGTTTGCGACGTTGTCCAACGGAGAGCAGACGAAGGTGCTGCTCGCCGCCCTGTTTTTGAAGGAAAACAGCTTTTTGCTGATCGATGAGCCGACGAACCATCTGGACATGGCTGCGAGAAAGCTCGTCAGCGACTACCTCCAGAAGAAAAGCGGCTTTATTCTCGTGTCCCACGACAGAGCCTTTCTCGACAACTGCGTGGACCATATCCTGTCGATCAACAAGACGAATATCGAAATTCAAAAAGGCAATTTCTCAACGTGGTGGGAGAACAAAGAGCGGCAGGACAGCTATGAGCTGGCGGAAAACGAGCGGCTGAAAAAGGACATCAAGCGGCTGTCCGAGTCCGCCAAACGCACCGGCAACTGGTCGCACGAAGTGGAAAAAACGAAAAACGGGACGCGAAATTCCGGTTCCAAGGTAGACAAAGGCTATGTCGGCCACAAGGCAGCGAAAATGATGAAGCGCGCAAAATCAATGGAGCAACGCCAGCATGCGGCTATCGAGGAAAAGTCCAGGCTGCTGAAAAACGTGGAGCAAAGCGACACGCTGAAGCTCTCTCCGCTCGTCTATCATAAAGACCGCCTGATCGAGCTTCTGGACGTGGCGATTTTTTACGGAGACAAACAGGTCACAAGCGGCGTCCGCTTTTCGATTTCGCAAGAGGAGCGCATTGCGCTTACGGGGAAAAATGGCTCGGGCAAATCGAGCATCCTCAAGCTGATCTGCGGCGAAGACGTGCGCTACACGGGAGAGTTCCGCAAAGGAAGCCAGCTGAAAATCTCCTGCGTCTCCCAGGATACGTCGCACTTGCAGGGCGATTTGACGGAGTACGCCAGAAGCAACGGACTGGACGAAAGTCTGTTCAAAGCAATCCTGCGCAAGCTCGATTTTTCCCGGGTGCAATTCGAAAAGGATATGGCTGCTTTTAGCGGGGGACAGAAGAAAAAGGTGCTGATCGCCAAAAGCCTGTGCGAGCGGGCGCATCTGTACGTCTGGGATGAGCCGCTGAACTATATCGACGTCATGTCGCGCATGCAGATCGAGGAACTGCTTTTGGAGCACGCGCCAACGATTTTGTTTGTGGAGCATGACAGCGAGTTTTGCCGAAATATCGCGACGAAGGTGATCGAGTTGTAACAGGAAGACTGGTGTGGCATGGTGACGCGAGAGGGCGCCGTCACTTGTTCTTGTCCTGTTTTGCGCCGCCTGGACATACCCTGTAGGGAGGAACTTATCCGCAGAGGTGGTATCATGAGCGCGGTTTTCCAGGTTTTGGCATTTGTCATCATCGCGTACGTCTGGTTTGTCTGGCTCATGTGGCAAAGAAGAGGACACGTACAGCCGATGCCCGGGATGGTCAGCGCCATGGCGGTCGGAATGCTGGTCGGGCTGATCGCTGGTCTGTTGTTTGGGCTCCTATTCCAGGGGAGCCTTGCTCGCTCCACGCTGTGGGGGATGTCGTCCGGCGCGGTGGCAGGCTTGCTCGTCGGCTTGCCCTTGTCGATGCTGACCGTGGTGGAAGGAGTGCTGTCCGGGCTGATGGCGGGCATGATGGGCGCCATGCTGGGGGAAATGATCTCGCTGGAGCAGGCGGAGCCGCTGTTGTTTTTTCTCATCATGCTGTACACAGCCTGTCTTTTGCTGATGGAGAGATGGCATCTGCCTGAACAAAAGAAGGCGGAGCCGTCCGCAACGTGGCTTGGGCTGCGGCATCCCGTCGTCGGGGCTTTGCTCTTGCTCGCTGTGTTTGTCTGGTTTCAGGCGATGAGCTTCGCGCCCCCCGAGTCAGGCGAGCGCCCGGCCAATCCGTTGCATCATGAGCAACGGCAGAAGTGACCGTCAGAAGAACCAGGAGGAAGGTAGCCAGGGAGTGTCCCCCTTTTCGTCTACCCGATTGATGCCGGGTTTGTCCCGGACCAAAATGGGCGTTTGTATTTGGAACGAATACCTATCGCCGCTTCATACATGTAGAGTAGCTACATGCAGTGGCGGAGGTGAATGTTGATGGATGAGTGGAAAAAAGAGCTACGAAAGCTGAAGGCTTCGGAATTCAAGGCGGAGAAAGTGACTCCCTGGGATAAAGAAAAGGAACAGGAAGCGATGCTGGTGCGCAGCCGATGCGGGCACGGGCGATGCGGAGGCTGTGCCAGGTGCGGAGGTGGCGCCAGATGTGGAGGCTGTGCCCGATGCGGCGGCTGCGGCGGGTGCAGTTGCGCTTGTAGCTGCGTTGGCACGTGCTTCTTTCCGTGCTTTTTTCCCTGCACGTCGTGCGCCCGTTGTTTCTAGCCTTTGCCGAAAGCGAGCAATGCGACCACGAACACGAAAAAGCTCCCGTCCGGCGTATGCCAGGCAGGGGCTTTTCGGCTTTTTCCCGCAGGCATGTCGGACAAAGCGCCCGACATACAATGACCGTGACACCCTCATCGCATCAAGTGGCGCATACAGCCAAGCAAGGAGGAGGAGCATGGTCATACGAAATCCATCGCTGCGTCTGGCAGTGAAACGGGATACGTTTTTTTTGCCCAATCCCGATGGCAGCGTCTATTTTCGCAATAACGTCGGGACATTTCGCATGGAAGGGGAAATGATCGACCAGTGGGTCCAGCAGTTGTTGCCGATCTTCAACGGGGAGCACACGCTGGCTGAGATTACCGCCGACTTGCCGGAGGAATACCAGGCGCAGATTTATCAAATCGCCGACAGCCTGCTGCAAAACGGATTTGCTCGGGACGTGAGCGAGCGTAAGCCTCATCAGCTGTCTGCTGCGGTCGTGGAGCAATTTTCCGCGCAGATCGGCTTTGTCGAGCATCTGGTTGGTTCCGGCGGCCACGCCTTTCAAACGTATCGGCAGCAAAAGCCGCTCGCAATCGGGGCGGGTCCGTTTTTGCTGGCTTTGATTCAGGCGTTGTGGGAGTCGGGCTGCCCGCATATTCATTACGCGTCGACCGATCCAGCGTCGGTCAATCGAGAAAGGCTGGCAGAACTGTACGCCCACGCCAGACAAAAAGATGCCGAGGCAAAGCTGAGCGAAATCCCGATTCCGCAGCAGGGAAAAGAAGGCTGGGAGCAAGCGCTTGCGCCGTTTTCTGCGGTTTTGTACGTCGCGGATGATGGCGAACATAGCGAGCTGTCTTTCGTGCATGCCTTGTGCCGGGAGAGGGGGAAAACGTTTGTTCCCGCCTTTGGACTTTGGCAAAAAGGGATCGCGGGCCCGCTGATTCACCCCGCGTCGCCCGTCTGTCTCGATTCGGTGCTGCGCCGCTTGCACCGCGTTTCCCTGATTGCAGATGCGGATGACCACCCGTTTACGGCTACGTCCGCCGCTCTGTTGGCAAACGTCGCTGTGTTTGAATGGTTCAAGCAGGTGACCGGTGTAGCGGCGGCAGAGCCTGCGGGCAAGCTGTACGTGCTCGACCTGGAGACGCTTTCGGGCAACTGGCACACGGCGATGGCGCATCCGCTTGTACAGGGAAGTCCGCGTCTCGCTCCGGTGGACGAACAGCAGCTGCTGGCGCAAGCAGCGCCGTCCAGGCACGGTCTGCTTGCTTCCTTCCTGGCGTGGACTTCGCCGGACGTCGGCATTTTTCACAGCTGGGACGAAGGGGAGCTGGTGCAGCTGCCGCTCGCGCAATGCCAGGTGCAGGCAGTCGATCCTGTAGCAAGCGGTCCTGCCGAACTGCTGCCCGCCCGAATATGTCCGGGCTATACCCATGAAGAAGCGCGCAGGGAAGCGGGCTTGCTGGGGACGGAAATGTACGTGTCCCGCCTGGTCGGCGCGTGCGGCATCCGGACGGCTTCAGCACATCTGTTTGGCGGCGGCGAATCGGACAGTACAGAGGAGAGCGCCTACGGCATTGGCGCGGGTGAGTCGGGAGCGGAGGCGCTGTGCCGCGCCTTGTACCACCTTTTGCAGTCCAGCCTGGCCGAACAGGTGCGAGAGCGGCCGCCCGTAGCGACTCGCGTGGTGCTGCCAGAGCTTGCAGACGAGCCGTGCCGTTTTTACCTGCGCGCGCTCGCGATCGAAAACGAACAGCCGCCAATCGCCCGAGGTGCCGACCTGTACGGCTTTCCGGTGTACTGGGTGGGAATGGCGGCAGGGACAGAGTGGGTGGGCACGGTTGGCCTGCATGAAGCGGCGGCGCTGCGCAAAGCGCTGCAAGCGGCGTTGGTGCTGCAAAAGCGGCACGACATGCCGCAGGAGCAACTCGCCCCCGTCGTGCGCGCCTCTCATGTCGCGCTGAAACAGTCCGATCAGCCCGGGCAGGATGCGTTGCTTCGCCCTTGCCCGGATACCGAGGCAGAGCTGTGGCAGCAGGCGCGAGCCGTGCTGGCCCGGCAACGGCTGGTCCCCGTGCTGTTGAATGCAGCCGTGGAGCCGTTTTTACAGGAGGACCTGGCGGGAGTTGTCGCTTTGTCGTTGCGAGAGGAGGACGCGCATGAGTAAGCAGATTCTGATCGTAGGCGACGGGCTGCTGGCTGATCTGGTCGTCTCGCGGTTACAGGCGGAGTTTCGCCTGACGCGGCGGCAGACGGTCGAGCGAGCGGATACGCATGCCGACCTGGCGCTGGTGCTGCAAGACGGCTGGCAGCCGCATGAACATCTGGAAGCGGAAAAACGGTTTCAGGCATCCGGCATCCCTTGGCTCCGAGCGTTTGTGTCCTTTGGCGAAGCGGTGGTAGGGCCGTTTGTGCGGCCGGGAATGCCCGGTTGCTCGCAGTGCGCCGACATGCGGCGGCTTATGGCTGGCCGCGACCGCAAGGAGATGTGGGAGCATCAGTTCCAGTTGACGGAAGAGGGCGGGGGCGGGGCAGATGCCTGGGCCTCGCGCACGGGACTTTTGCAGGCGAGCCATTATGTGGTCGAGGAAGTGCACCGGTTGGCGGCGGGAGAACAAGCCCGGTTGCACGATCACATCCAGTTGCTCGACTTGCAGACGCTGGCGTGCTCCCGTCACTTTTTCCTCCCGGATCCGCTCTGCGGCATTTGCGGACGGCTGGAGGAAGATACCCCGGAAAAAGCGACGTTTGCCTGGAAGCCGAATCCCAAGCCGCATCCGAATCGCTATCGGGTGAAGTCGCTGGACAATTTGCAGCCCAGGCTGCGCACGGAATACGTGGATGCGCGGACAGGTTTTCTGAACGGGAAAATGCGCGATCTCGTCTCGGTTTACGCGGATGTGAGCGTCAATCTCCCGTTGTTTCCCCACGATGAAGGGACCGCAGGCAGGTCGAATTCCTACGCCGACAGCGAATGGACGGCGATTCTGGAAGGGCTGGAGCGCTATTGCGGCCTGACCCCGCGCGGCAAAAAAACGGTTGTGTACGACTGCTACGCGAATCTGGCCGAACACGCGCTCGATCCGGTGACATGCGGCGTTCATTCCCGGGAGCAGTACGCTATGCCCGGCTTTCCTTTTCAGCCGTTCGACCCGAAGCGACCGATGAACTGGGTGTGGGGCTATTCCTGCATGAAGGAGCGGCCGATTCTCGTTCCCGAGCGGATGGCTTACTACAGTCTTGGCTTCGGAGACGGCTTCGTCTTTGAGACGTCCAATGGCTGTGCCATCGGCGGGAGCCTGGAGGAAGCGATTTTTTACGGCATCCTGGAGGTGGTGGAGCGCGATGCGTTTTTGCTCACCTGGTATGCCAAGCTGCCGCTGCCCAGACTCGATCCGGCGACGTCCGGTGATCGGGAGCTGGACTTGATGCTCGCGCGGCTTGCGTCCGTCACCGACTACGATTTGCACCTGTACAACGCGACGATGGAAAACGGCATTCCGAGCGTGTGGATGATCGCGAAAAACCGCAAACAGGCAGGGCTGAATCTCGTCTGCGCAGGCGGCGCTCATCCCGATCCGGTCCGGGCGGTCAAAAGCGGGCTGCACGAAACCGCCGCGATGCTGCACAACTTGCAAGACAAGTTCGAAGCCAATCGTGACAGCTACTTGCGCATGTACCACGACGCCTCGCTCGTGAAAAAAATGGACGATCACGCCATGCTCTACGGCTTGCCGGAGGCGGAAGAACGCCTGGGCTTTTTGCTCGAAAACAACGGGCCGCCGCAGTCGTTTGCCGAGGCGTTTGCCCAGCCGCGCAAGCACGCGGATTTGACAGACGACCTGAAGGAGCTTTTGGATGTCTTTCGCCGTTTGCAGCTCGACGTCATTGTCGTGGAGCAGACGACGCCAGAGGTCAGCCGTATCGGGTTGTCCTGCGTGCGGGTCCTGATTCCGGGGATGCTCCCGATGACGTTTGGTCACCATCTGACGCGCCTGACCAACCTGGAGCGTGTCCTGCACGTTCCGGTCACGCTCGGCTACGCCAAGCAGCCGCTCACGTACGCCCAACTGAATCCGCATCCGCACCCGTTTCCGTAAAAATCGCGCCCCAAAGGGGAGAGAGTGATGAGTCTTGAGCGTTTTTTGCACGACCTGCATTTTGCCACCGAAAAAGTCAGGCCGCCTGATCTGGAAGTGAACTGGGACGACGCTCCGCTGCCCTACAAGCTGTACGGCGGTTTGCCGACTGTTTCGCTGCCCGCGGAGGTAGCCTTGTCGCTCGTAGACGAACAGGTGGAGGGCGAACCGACAATGGCCCAGCTCGGCAGCCTGCTCTACTATGCGTACGGACTGGCAAAAATCAGCCAGACGGTGTTTCCGCAGGAGGAGAGGGAGGGGGGGCTGTTTCCTGCGCAGTCCTACCGCAGGGCCATTCCTTCGGGCGGAGCGTTGTATCCGAACGAAGTCTATCTGTATGCGAAGCTCTCGTACATGACCCAGGGCGTCTATCATTACGATGTGGCCCATCATCGGCTTGTGCTGCTGCGCGAGGGAGACTTCGATGCCTACGTGAGCCAGTCGCTCGGACAACGCTGCGCGGTGCACCACTGCTTTGGCGTGCTGTTTCTATCCTCCTACTTTTGGAAAAACGCCTATAAATACGACTTGTTTTCGTACCGCCTGCAAGCGCTCGATACGGGCGTGCTGCTCGGACAATGGCTGGCTTTGGCCGCTGGCTGCGGCATGGAAGCAGGCGTGCACTATTTGTTTTTGGATCGGGCTGTCAACCATCTGCTCGGCTTGTCGGGGAGCGAAGAGAGCGTGTATGCGATCATGCCGCTGACGACGAAGCCGCAGGAAGCCTGGCCGTTGCCTGCGCCGGGGCTGTCGACCGGACCGGCATCCACCGGGGAGTTGACGGCTGAACGACTGATCTGCCAGCTAGGACGCGTCAGGCATCGGCACAAAATCGGCTCGCAGACGCAAAAAGACTACCCGCTGCTGCGCAAAATGAATGAAGCGGCCATGTACGAATCGACCGCATCCTTTGGCGATCCGGCAGCCGTCGGCGAACCGCCGGGGAGGAAAGGCGAGGAGAAGCGGCATAGCCTGCCGCCAGGCTCGCCGCCGCGACCTGATCTTGCGGAATTTTGCCGCCGCCGCATTTCGCCGGAGCTTGATTTTGTTTGGCGAAAAATCGCGCAGGAGCAACTGGGGGCCCTGTTGCAAGAGGCGTTTGGCGCTTTTCGCTACCGCCATGATCTCGGAGGCACAGAAAGCGCGCTGCCCGCCCTGTATGTCTGTATATACCGGGTGGAAGGCATCGCCGATGGGGCATATCGCTACGCGCCAGACAGGCACAGTCTGGTGGCGAGGCAAACGGGGGATCAGCGGCAGAGGCTACAGGCGGGCATGACGCTCGACAATGTCAATCTGTTTCAAGTGCCGCTCTGCTTCCACGTTGTGGGGCAGAGGCACCATCTGCGCGCCCGATGGGGGTACAGAGGCTACCGGATTCAGCAGATGCAGGCAGGAATCGCCGTACACCGCTTGCTGCTCGCGGCCTTTGCCTGCGGGCTGGGCGGACACCCGCTGCTCGGGTACGATGTGGCGGCCTGCGACGGGATTTACGGGCTGTCGGATGAACAAGAGACGTGCCTGATCCAGGTGCCTGTCGGCTCGTACAGGCAGCGAGTTCGTCTGGAGGGCAGCTTACACGGGTAAAACGAAAGAAGGCTGACGTGCGCGGGAGGCGCAGACAGCCTTCTCTTGGTATCGGGTTCTTTGGTGACGCCTGAATGAACGTCTCTATCGCTGGTGTTTTTCCCCGCTCGGGGCAGGAGCAGCGGCTTTGGCTGCTTGTGTCCGGAACATCCTGTCCAGCGGAAGCACTTTGCTGACCAGGTTGTGAATATGCTTCGATTCCTTCGTCAGTACCGGGCCGAGAATGGCCAGAATCAGGACGTAGAGGGCGGTGAATGGCTGCAAAATTTCCAACAGTCCGCCTGCTTTTCCCAGATTCGCAATCAGGATGGAAAATTCCCCGCGCGCTGTAATCGTCAGACCGATATTCGACGAAGCGCGTGCCGACAAGCCTGCGCTGCGTCCGGCGAGAAGTCCGGCCGTGTAGTTTCCGATCAGGGTGATGGCGACCGCAGCCAGCGACAGCCAGACAGCGCCACCGAGCTGGAGCGGGTCAATCGACAAGCCGAAGCTGAAGAAGAACATGGCGCCAAAAAAGTCGCGGAAAGGCAGAATCATGTGCTCGATTCTCTTCATATGGACCGTTTCTGCAAGGACCAGCCCGACGAGCAAGGCGCCAATCGCCTCAGCTACGTGGATCGTTTCCGAGAAGCCGGCTACGAGGAACAGGCCTGCAAAGACCGTCAACATGAAAAGTTCATTGGATTTGATATGGAGCGCACGGTTGAGCAATGGGACGAGCTTGCGTCCTACGATGATGAACAGAAGCATGTACCCGAGCGCGATCAGCGCTGAGGTGAGGACGCCGACGACCGATGTGGCTCCACTCAGCACGAGACCGGACATGATGGACAAGTAGACAGCGAGGAACAGATCGTCAAACATAATCATGCCCAGAATCATTTCCGTTTCCGGGTTGGCTGTCCGTTTGAGATCCACCAGCACCTTTGCCACGATGGCTGTGGAGGAGATCGTCGTAATCCCGGCAATAATGAGAATTTCCTTGAACGGAACCCCGGCAAAGTACCCGAAGAGCAAGCCAAGCGTAAAGTTGATGCCTATATAGATGGTGCCGCCGATCGCGATGGAGCGTCCCGCTTTAATCAGACGGCCAACCGAAAATTCAAGTCCAACGTAAAACAACAGAAACAGGACACCCATCCGACCCATGAAGTCAATGAGTGGTTCGCTTTCAATAAACCGAAAATCGATCAGACCGATCGAGGCGGCGTGCGGCCCGACGGCCATACCGATGAGGATGTAAAACGGAACGATGGAAAAGCGGAGTTTTTGCGAGATGAACCCTGCAATGGCGATTAAGCCAATGGCCAGACCGATTTCAAAGACGATGTGTTCCAAATCAAGCCCCCCCTGATATGAGTGTAGATTTTAACACTTTCACCTGCCCTCTCTCGCCTGCGACAACCAGCGTCACACCCGCAGTAAGAATGCATTCTGGTCCCGGACTCACTTTCTGCTTTTGATCCTTTTCAATAATGGCGATGATGGTAGCCCCTGTTTTTTGGCGAATGTCCAGTTCCCCGATCGACTTTCCGATGCAGGCCGAACCTGGCTCGATCTTGTACCATTCGATCACGAGCTGATCGAGCGCCATCTCGATTGTTTCCAGCGCTTTCGGCTTATAGGTCATCCCGCCGATGATGCCGGCCAGCTGGCGCGATTCCTCGTCATCGAGCGTGACCATCGAGACGCTTTCGTCCCAGTCGTCTTTGTCAAAATGGTAAATTTCCCGTTGACCGTCATCGTGGATAATGATAATCAGCTTGTCACCGCTTCTTGTCTCCACTTGGTACTTTCGTCCGATTCCTGGCAAATCTGATTCCCTGATAGTGAACATGGAATACGCCTCCTAAACGTGGAATCCACCTGTTTTCGACAAACAAATAATTGTTTGCTAATATCATCATATACGTAAATGATGCGAAAAGTCTACATTTCGAAACAGTTCGCAAAAAATATGACACACTTTGTCCGATTTCTGAAGGGGCAGAAAAGCGCAAAAAAGACCGCCGCTGCGAGCAGTCCAGGTAAATTCTCTTTAACTCGGGGTGAATAGTAGGAATGTCTTTTTTGGATGTTTTCCAGCAGTTTGATGATTCGGTCGTTTTGCTCGACTTGCATGAGGATGTTCGCGTTGATTTTTCGCAAGGCGTCGTACAGGGCAGCCAAAGCGGCAACGGCAACGACGGCAACCAAACCCAGCATGTGGATCGCTCCTTTTACATTTTTTTCTAATCCAATCGAGAGAATTGTACCACATGTACCAGATGTGGCGCGCGCAAGACTCATTGCTCTGCACAGATTCTCCCGGCCACATGCCGCTTTTCATTGAACGAGGAGGCAATCGTCTCTATACTTGAAGGATAGAAGAATAAGTATCGGTTGATATAAAAGAGGGGTACTATGCAAAACTGGCTGACGCATTTCATTGAACAATACAGCTATCTAGGCATTTTCTTGATGATGGCGCTGGAAAATGTATTTCCGCCGATTCCTTCTGAAGTGATCCTGACCTTTGGCGGCTTTATGACCACGCACTCGACGTTGACCGTGCCGGGCGTCATTTTGTCGGCCACGTTCGGGTCCGTACTCGGCGCGATTCTGCTTTACGGGATCGGCTACTATCTGGACGTGGAAAAAATCGGGAAGGTCGTGGAGCGCTGGGGACATCTCTTGCGGATCAAGCAGACAGACATCCAGCGAGCGCATGCCTGGTTTGACAAATACGGCTACTGGACGATTTTGTTTTGCCGGATGATTCCGCTGGTACGCAGCCTCATTTCCATTCCGGCGGGGATGGCCCGGATGAACCTGCCGTTGTTTTTGCTGTTTACGGGCATCGGGACCTTTTTGTGGAACATTGCCCTGGTGTGGGTCGGGGCGTTTCTCGGTGAGTCGTGGCAAGACGTGCTCCACGTGATGGAAGTGTACGCGGGATTTGTCTACAAGGGGATTGCTGTCGCCGCGGTCGTTTTCCTCCTGGTTTTCCTTCGCAAGCGCGGCGTCAAACCATAAGCTGCCAGCTGAGGAGATGGGCCCTCTTTCTTTTGGGGAAAGAGGGTTTTTCGCAACGGCAAGCGACGCCGCCTTTTTCTTGGACAGGCCGCAGCGGTGGAGAAAATGACCCTGTCCCAAAAGAAAGTCGGCAGGAACCATGCGGGGCGGGAAGGAATTAATGAAGAGGAAAACACACACCAGAGCGCAAGCAGGCGCACGGTTGTGTAAGCGCATACCATGCATCTGCATGCAAAAGGAGGCCGACTACACATGAATGCTCACCCGCATGGGAACAACGAACCGGACAAGTCCACGCTGGAAAAGGAGATCCATACCGATTTCAAGAAGGAAATGACGTATGGCGACTACCTGCATCTGGACAAGATTTTGGCGAGTCAAAAGCAGTTGTCCACTCATCACGACGAGATGCTGTTCATCATCATTCACCAGGTGAGCGAGCTGTGGATGAAGCAGATTTTGCACGAGCTTGCCGCAGCGATGGACTGTATTTCCCGCCACGAGCTGGAGCCGGCCTTCAAGATGTTTTCCCGCGTGTCGCGCATTCAGCAGCAGCTCATCAAGTCGTGGGATGTCCTTTCCACGCTCACCCCTGCTGACTACTTGCAGTTCCGCGACAAGCTGGGGCACTCATCCGGGTTTCAGTCCTTTCAAAACAGGCTGATCGAGTTTGCGCTCGGCTATAAAAATGCGCATGTCTTGGCCGTGTACGAGCATCAGCCACAACTGCATGCGCAGTTGAGCGCAGCGCTGCACGCGCCCAGCATTTACGATGCGGCGATCAAGGAGATGGCAGCGCGCGGCCTGCCGATCGATCCGGCGTGTCTGGAGCGGGACTGGTCGCAGCCGTATCAGCCTCATGCAAGCGTCGAGCAGGCCTGGCTGACGGTATATCGCGACGTACACCAATACTGGGATTTGTACGAGCTGGCGGAAAAGCTCGTGGACATCGCCAGCCAGCAGCAGCAATGGCGCTTCAACCATATGACCACCGTGGAGCGCATTATCGGACAAAAGCCCGGCACGGGTGGCTCTTCCGGCGTCGCTTATTTGCGCAGGGCGCTCGATCATCGCTTTTTCCCGGAGCTGTGGAGCTTGCGTACGCAGTTGTAGGCGAACGAAATGGAGTGGGGAACATGAAGCAGACCAAAACGAATGCGATGCGGATATTGGAAAGGGAAAAAATCGACTACACCATGCTGACGTATCGAACCGACGACGGGAACATTGACGGCATTTCTGTCGCGCAAAAAATCGGCCGGGAAGCCGGAGCCGTATGGAAAACGCTCGTTACGCAGGGGACGAGCCGGGCGTATTACGTCTTCGTGATCCCGGTGGAAGCCGAGCTGGATCTGAAAAAGGCAGCGAAAGTGGTCGGGGAAAAAAAGATCGAGATGATCCCCGTCAAAGACATCACCGCTGTATCGGGATATGTGCGCGGCGGTTGCTCTCCGGTGGGGATGAAAAAGCTGTTCCCGACCGTCATTGACAGCAGCGTGGCGCACAGGGAGCGGATCATCGTCAGCGGGGGCAGCATTGGCGTGCAGATTGAGCTGGCGGTTGACGGGCTGCTGAAGGCGACGAAAGGTCGGCTGGCTGACGTTACTACGATGCCAATCGCATGAGGCCGGGCTGCTTTTTACAAAACCTTATTGACACATCGGAATAACCCTACTAATCTGGATGGAGAAAACCCGTTTCCTGCCGATTGGTCGACCAAAGGCTCCTGTGCTTGTACAGGGGCCTTTTTGTGCGTTCTCAACCGGGGCTGGCTGCGGGCGTAGGCGAAAAGGCGTACGGGATGAAGGAGGAGAGAAAATGGCAAGCAACAGGCAATTGAGGCTCGGAGCGATGATTCACGGAATCGGCGGGCATATGGGCGCGTGGCGACATCCGGATGCGCAGCCGGACGCCAGCGTCAGCTTTGCGTTTTACAGGCAGCAGGCGCAAAAGGCGGAGGCCGGGAAGTTTGATCTGGTCTTCGTCGCGGACGGCTTGTACATCAATGAAAAATCGCTGCCGCATTTTTTGAACCGCTTCGAGCCGCTGACGATTTTGTCGGCCTTGGGCGGCGTCACCAGCAAGATTGGCCTGGTCGGGACGGTGTCGACCTCGTACAGCGAGCCGTTTACGGTAGCGAGGCAGCTCGCCTCCCTCGACCAGATCAGCGGCGGGAGAGCAGGCTGGAATGTAGTGACCTCGCCGCTGGAAGGCTCGGCGAAAAATTACGGCAACAAGCCGCATCCCGATCACGCGCTGCGCTACCGGATGGCCGAGGAGTATTTGAGCGTGGCAAAAGGGCTGTGGGATTCGTGGGAGGACGATGCCTTTGTCCGGGATAAGCAGTCCGGGGTGTTTTTCGACCCGGCGAAGATGCATCGGCTGGATCATCAGGGAGAGTTTTTCGCGGTGCAAGGGCCGCTGAACATCGCCCGCTCCAGACAGGGACAGCCGGTCATTTTCCAGGCAGGCTCGTCGGAGAGCGGAAAGACATTGGCAGCGAAATCCGCCGATGCGGTCTTTACCGGACAAGAGACGCTTGCCGATGCGCAGCGTTTTTACCGCGATGTCAAAGGACGGGCAGCCGCTTACGGGCGAAGCCCCGCCGACCTGCTCATTTTCCCCGGCATCAGTCCGATCATTGGCCGCACGGCTGAGGAAGCGAAGCGCAAGCACGAAGAGCTGGCGAGCCTGGTCAGTACGGAGCAGGCGCTGCATTTTCTGGGACGGTTTTTTGACCATCACGACTTTTCCCAGTACCCGCTGGACGAACCGTTTCCGGACGTGGGCGAGGTAGGCCGCAACAGCTTCCGGAGCACGACGGACAAAATCAAGCAAAAGGCCAGGGAGCAAAAGTGGACGCTCAGGCAGACCGCGCTCTACACCGCGACGCCGGAGAGCGAGTTCATCGGCACGCCCGAGCATGTGGCGAATCTGATCCAGCGCTGGTTCGAGGAAGAGGCGGCAGACGGGTTCATTCTCCAGTCGAACGTGCCGCGCGGGCTGGACGATTTCGTCGATCAGGTCGTTCCGATTTTGCAGCAGCGCGGGCTGTTCCGCACGGAGTACGAGGCCGACACGCTGCGCGGGCATCTCGGACTGCCGATCCCGGTCAATCGCTATGCGCTGCCCAAGCAAGCAGGGCAGCAAGCGGCAAATGCGCCGGTGTAAAAACCAGGGGGCGCGAGAGGCAAACCAGCCCGATGCCGGAATAACGAAGCATCGACCGCGCAAACTCTCTGCCTCGCTCTAGCTAGCGCCCGAAAAACAGCCCCCCAGCGGCGGAACGCTTCCACCGCAGGGGGGCTGTTCGAGCGTTGCGGCATCTTTTGCCGCTTTTTTTCGCCATGCATCACATGTCAGAAATGCCAGGCTTGCCAACACAAGCATTCAGGTGACGCTCAGTTCGGAAAACGCATCGTGCAAGAGCTCGTAGGAGAGCAGTCGCTTGGGAAAATGCTGGATCGGGGTGTGGATCACCAGCTCGTCTACCTGATAGGTGCGGGCGAGTTGCAGCAGCTTCTCGCGCACGGACTCCTTCGTTCCCGACAGGACGTTGGCTTCCTTGACCTCGATCCGGAACGGTTCGTTCGCCTGCTGCCCGTATTCCTCCGCTTTTTTCAGGCTGGTGACGGTGACGGTTTTGCCGCTTTGCAGATGAATTTTCGCGACTTTCGTATCCGCTGCCAGGCGGGCGGCTTCCTCCTCCGTCTGGGCGACGATGACCGAGACGGCCAGTATCGGGAGCGGCTGTGCCGATTTGCCTGGCTGAAACCGCTGACGGTACACGTCAAAAGCTTCCCGGCAAACCGCTTCGTCCTGGCTGATAAAGAGGGCGAACACGTACGGAACGCCGCGTTCGGCCGCAAGCTGCGCGCTTGCTGCACTCGTACCGAGCAAATAAATCGGGACCGGCTCGTTTGGCAGAGGAACGGCAGTCAGGCCATACAACGGGTGGGGAGGGGCCAACTCATCGTGCAGGAACAGCTCCAGCTCCGCAAGCTTTTCCTCCAGCGAGGCGTTGGGCGTGCCGCCGTGCTGTTGCAGCGCTTTTGTCGAGAGGGGAAGCCCTCCCGGCGCGCGGCCAATGCCGAGATCCACCCGTCCCGGGGCCAGGGCGGCGAGGACGTGAAAATTTTCCGCTACTTTATAGGGACTGTAATGCTGGAGCATGACCCCGCCGGAGCCGATGCGGATGCGCTCTGTTTTCGCCAGCAGGTGGGCGATGAGCACCTCGGGGGAGGAGCCGACCACATGATCGAGGTCGTGATGCTCCGCCACCCAGAAGCGGTGATAGCCCCAGTCCTCCGCCTTTTGCGCCAACTGAACCGTATGCTGGAAGGCTTCGGCCGCTGTCTCTCCTTCTTGAATCGGACTTTGATCGAGAATGCTCAATGTCAATGCCACCATGTCTCTCCCCTTACCATGTCGAAGTACGCACAAAAAGCCCCTCCGTCCGCGATCGGCATTCGATCGGAAAAGGGGCTTCTGGCTGTCCAGTCAGCTATGCGAGCAGGCAGTTGTCGTTGCTGCGTCTTTATCCTGTGTTTGCTCCGCTGTTTACTCGGATTTTAACGATCCCGTTACGGGCTGTCAATGGGGGCAGGCAAAATGAGGCCAAATGGAAAAAACCCGTTGACGGGACAGAAGGCGAATGATATTATCCCTAGTAATCCGATATGAATTTAAAAAGTCCTCGACCAGACAACTGGAGAGACTTCCTGCTTAGGCTATGCCATCAAGCAGGAAGTCTTTTTCTTTACCTGGAAACCGCAGCGAAACCATGGGAGGGAATGCAAGTGGCAGGGACACAACAAACGAAAAAAGTCGTGGTATGGGGAAGAGAAGGCTGCTCCTATTGCGAAAACGTCAAAGCCGCCTTGGAAGAGCAGCACCACCCTTACGAATGGATTGACGTAGCTGGAAAAGACGTGCTGCGCGATGTGCTGGAAGTCAAATACGGCACGCGCCTGATCCCGCTCGTGGAAATCGGCGGCGACGGCAAATACGAGGCGCTGCTCTACACCCAACTGGATCGGCTCGAAGCGCTTTTGGCCGAGTAAAAGCGAAAAGCGCCAAGACTGTTCATGAAAACGCACTCCGTCCGAGGCAAGCATTTACCCGTCCAGAGAAGTACCGGAATTCATCACCAAAACGTACAAGGGCAACTACATTCCGACACAGGTGTCCGTGGAGGAATGGAACCATATCAAGGAGACGTTTGCGAGCAAGCCGTAACGGCTGGGCGAAGGACGCTCGCAGGCTGATCGGAAAGGAGAGCCGTACATGCCGCAAAAAAGACAGATTCACTTGTCCGCTTATTTGGTGGGAACGGGCATTCACGTTGCCTCCTGGCGGCTGCCGGAGGCGCGAAAACATGCCAGCATCGACATTGACTACTACAAATATTTGGCGCAGACAGCCGAGCGGGGGAAGTTCGATATCGCGTTTATCGCCGACAGCCTGGCGATCAACGAAGCTTCGCACCCGAACATTTTGAACCGCTTTGAGCCGACGACACTGCTCGCTGCCCTGGCTGGGGCGACCAGCAAGATCGGGCTGGTCGGCACCGCGTCGACCACGTATCACGAGCCGTACAATCTCGCCCGGCTGTTCGCCTCTGTCGACCATATCAGCAATGGCCGCGTCGGCTGGAACGTGGTTACGACGGGGGATGCTACCGGAGAGACGGGGCGCAACTTCAGTCGCACCGAGCATGTGGAGCACGATCTCCGCTACGAGCGCGCAGAGGAGTTCATCGACGTCGTGCAAGGCTTGTGGGATTCGTGGGAGGACGATGCGTTTGTCCAGGACAAGGAAACAGGCGTTTTCTTCGACCCGGCAAAAATGCATCGGCTGAACTACCAGGGCACGTACTTCTCCGTCCAGGGGCCGCTCAATATCGGCAGGTCCAGACAGGGACAGCCCGTCATTGTGCAGGCCGGAGCCTCCGAGCCGGGGCAACGCCTGGCAGCGCGCACCGCAGAAGTCGTCTTCTCGCACGTAAAAGATTTCGGGCGGGCCAAAGCGTTTTACCGAAGCTTGAAAAGCAAGCTGTCCGACTACGGGCGCACGCCTGACCAACTGCATATTTTGCAGGGCATTTCTCCGATTATTGCCGATACGCAGGAAGAAGCGGAAGCGATCCACCGCAAGCTGCACGATCTGCTTTTGCCGGAGCAGGGACTGCGCTTTTTGTCCGGGTACTTGGGCAAGGTCGATTTCAGCAACTACTCGCTCGATACTCCCGCGGCAGAGGTGGAATTCCCGCAGGACAACGGCATTCAAAGCCATTTTGAATGGATGACGGAGCTGATTCGCAAAGAAAACCCGACCTTGCGCGAGCTGTACGCCTTGCTCGAAGGCGGGGCAAACCGCGAGCTGATCGGCACCCCGAAGCAGATTGCCGACGTGCTGGAAACATGGTTTACCGAGGAGGCCGCAGACGGTTTCATGTTCATTGCGCCGGTGCTACCGCAAGGGCTGGAGGCGTTCGTGGACAAAGTAGTGCCGATTTTGCAGGAGCGGGGCTTGTATCGGCTGGATTACGAAGGAGACACCTTGCGCGAGCACCTCGGTCTGGAAAAGCCGTACAACCGTCTGGCGGTGCGCCGCAAACAGTTGTCAGGGGTTGAATCCTGAATACAGAGAGAAGCGCCACAGCAGACAGGAGAAGGAGAAGGAGAAGGAGAGGTTCGCGTGAGTACAGGAACAAAGCAGCCGACAGAAACAGAATGGGAACAAAAGCTGATCGCGATACGCAGGCAACTGCACCAATACCCGGAGGTGGCCTACGAGGAATATGAAACCACCCGTTCCATTCGAAACTGGCTGACGGACGCGGGAATTCGCCTCGTCGAGCTGCCGCTGGAAACGGGCGTCGTGGCAGAGGTGGGCGGCCACAACGGCGGGCCTGTCATCGCGCTGCGGGCCGATATCGACGCACTGCCGATTCAGGAGGAAACGGGCTTGCCGTATGCGTCGACGGTCGTCGGGAACATGCATGCGTGCGGACACGATTTTCATACCGCGGTGATACTGGGAGCCGCCTTTTTGCTGAAGCAGCAGGAGGAAAAGCTGCCAGGAACGGTGCGCTTTTTGTTCCAGCCCGCCGAGGAAAAAGGCACGGGCGCGTCGCTTCTGATCGAAAGAGGGGCGCTCGCGGGCGTCTCGGCGATCTTCGGTCTGCACAACAAGCCTGATCTGGCAGTCGGGACGGTCGGGATCAAGCCGGGGGCGCTGATGGCGAGCGTGGACGGGTTCGAGATTGAGGTCGAAGGCTTGGGCACGCATGCCGCCATCCCCCATGCCGGCATCGACCCGATCGTCGCCGCCTCGCAGATCGTCACGGCGCTGCAATCCATCGTCAGCCGCAGCATCAGCCCGCTCGCCAACGCAGTGGTCAGCGTGACGACCATCCATGGCGGAACGACCTGGAACGTAATCCCGGACAAGGTCGCTCTCGGCGGCACGGTTCGCACATTTCAGGAGGAGGTGCGCAGGCAGATCCCGGATCGTCTCCGGGCGATCGTCGAGGGAGTGGCAGCGGCTTACGGAGCCAAGGCGAGCGTGCGCTGGTTCCAGGGACCGCCCTCTGTGCAAAACGATGCCGAGCTGACCAGGCTGGCCGCCGAGACAGCAGCGCGGCGCGGGCTGCAAGTCGTCACGCCGGAACCGACTTCGGCGGGGGAAGATTTCGCCTATTATCAGCAGCACATTCCCGGTGTGTTCGTGTTCGTCGGGACCTCCGGGACAAACGAGTGGCACCATCCCGCCTTTACCGTCGATGACCGGGCGATTGCCCCCGCCGCCAGCTACTTTGCCGAATTGGCCGTGGGCGCACTGAAAGGCAGGTGAATCGAGCGCATGCTCCACATTTCCAATCTGAGCAAATCGTACAAGACAGCGAAAGGCATGGTGCCTGTTTTGCAAAACATCAATCTGCACATCCCAAAAGGGGACATTTTCGGGATTATCGGCTTTTCCGGGGCGGGCAAATCGACCTTGATCCGCTGCCTGAACCGGCTGGAGGAGCCGGATACGGGCAGAATCGAGATCGGCGGACGGGTGATTACCGATTTGCCGGAAAAAGAACTGCGCCGGGCCCGGCAAAAAATCGGGATGATCTTTCAGCAGTTCAATCTGCTCGATGCGCGAACCGTTTTCCAAAACGTCGCCTTTCCGCTGGAGGTGGCCGGACACCCGAAGCCGTACATCCGCAACCGCGTCCGCGAAATCCTCGATCTCGTACAGCTTGGCGACAAGGAAAACGTCTACCCGTTCCAGCTGAGCGGCGGGCAAAAGCAGCGGGTCGGCATTGCCCGCGCACTGGTCAACCAGCCTGATCTGCTCTTGAGCGACGAAGCGACCTCCGCGCTCGACCCGCAGACAACCTACGCCATTCTGGAGCTGCTGCGCGAGATCAATCGCCAGCTCAACCTGACGATTGTACTCATCACGCACGAGTTGGACGTGCTCCAGCATGTGTGCCACAACATGGCCGTGATTGAAAACGGGCGAATTGTCGAAACCGGAACCGTGGAGAAGTTTTTCCTCAACCCGGAGAGCGACACGGCAAAGCGGTTTGTCCGCATTATTGATTATTACCGCGAAAAGCGAAATGTGTGGGAAGGAGTCGGGGCGGGGATATGAACAACGATTTGGTTGACTTGCTCTGGGAAGGGCTCCTGGAGACGCTTTACATGGTGTTCTGGTCGTCTTTGTTCGCGCTTGCCATGGGGATCGTCCTTGGCGTCACGCTGGTCGTCACGGAAAAGGGCGGCATCCTTGAGGCGCCCAAGCTGCATAAAGCCATCGGCACGGTCATCAACGGCGTTCGCTCTCTTCCTTTGATTATCCTGATCGTGCTGCTTTTGCCCTTGTCGCGCCTGATCGTCGGCACGACATTGGGGCCGACCGCTGCCATCGTTTCGCTGTCGATTGGCGCCGCGCCGTTTTTGGGCCGGATTATCGAGAGCGCGCTGAAGGAAGTCAGCGCCGGAAAGATCGAAGCAGCCAAATCCGTCGGGGCGACGCCGTTCACGATCATTTTTCGGGTGCTGATTCCCGAGGCGATGCCTGCTTTGGTGCGCGGGATTACGATCGGGATTATCGGCATTACCGAGTTTACCGCGGTAGCGGGTGCGATTGGAGCGGGCGGACTCGGCAGTCTGGCGATCCGCTTCGGCTACCAGCGCTTTCGCGAGGACGTCCTGATCGCCACCGTCCTTTTAATCATTTTGTTAGTTCAGCTGATTCAGTGGTCAGGCGATTTCCTCGTCAAATCGATCAACAAAAAGCGTTACAAGTTCGAGTAAGATCCAACTTGAAAACAGAAGAACCAGGGGAGTGGAAACGATGGGAAAGAAAAAAGGTCTCGGCATCATGTTTAGCGTATGGGTGGCAATCAGCGTGCTTGTGGCAGGTTGCGGCTCCAGCAGCTCTGGCTCTGGCAGCCAGTCGTCCGGCTCCGGAGCGGCGCCAGCGGCCAACGCCTCGGCAACACAGGCAAGTGGAGGGCAGGCAGCTGAACCGGCAAAAGAAGTGACGCTGAAGGTGGGCGCGTCCCCTGTGCCGCATGCCGAGATTTTGGAGTTTATCAAGCCGAAGCTCAAGGAGCAGGGCGTGAATCTGGAGGTCGTCGTCCTCGATGACGAAGGGCAACTGAACCCCGCCTTGCAGGAAAAACAGATCGACGCGAACTTTTTCCAGCACGTGCCGTACCTCGATTCGGTGAAAACCGAGAAGGGCTATGATTTCGCCGTCACGACCAAGGTACACGTCGAGCCGATCGGCTTTTACTCCGACAAGCTCAAATCGAAGGACGAACTGAAGGAAGGGGACAAGATCGGCATTCCGAACAACCCTTCCAACGAATACCGCGCCCTGGTTTTGCTCCAGGAGCAAGGATTAATCAAGCTGCGCGACGGCTTGACGACCTACGAGGCCACCCCGAAGGACATCGCGGAAAACCCGAAAAAGCTGGAATTCGTGGAAGCGGAAGCGGCTACCTTGCCACGAGCGTTGCCTGATCTCGCCGGCGCCGTCATCAATACAAACATCGTGCTGGAAGCGAAAATCGATCCGAACAGCGCCCTGTTCCGCGAAGGCGCAAACTCTCCTTACGCCAACGTAATCACCGTCCGCAAAGGCGACGAAAACCGCGAAGAGATCAAAAAGCTCGACGCCGCGCTCACTTCGCCAGAGGTCAAAGCGTTTATTGAGAGCAAATACGGGGTCGCGGTTGTTCCTGCTTTTTAAGCCGGAAACAGGGAGGGGAAGCCGACGATGAAAGCACCTCAGCAGCGAAACCTTTGCATCCGGGAGGCAGGGAGCCGGGACCGGGAGCAAATCAAACAGCATTTGCTCGACGCCTACCAGCAGTATGAACAGCATTTGTCGGCGGACAGATGGACTCGGTACAAGCAGGAGATCGAGGAATCGGCAGAGGGCCGCCAGACGCTCGCCTTTCTCGTGGCAGACTGGGGCGGGGAAATCGTCGGCAGCGTCCAGTTGTTCGCATCGGCAGAGGCTGCTTACGACCGTCCGGAGCTGGAGATTCACTCGCCGATCATCCGCTTTTTGGCCGTATCGCCGCAAGCGCGGGGCAACGGAATCGCTGCCCGCCTAATCGAAGAGGCTGTCCGGCGTTCGCGCGAGCTGGGCGCAGCCACCTTGCACCTGCACACGACAGACATGATGCAGGCGGCGGTGAAGCTGTACGAGCGATTGGGCTTTGCCCGCGCGGCCGACAAAGACTTTTTCAACGGCGAGACGCACGTCAAAAGCTACTGGTTGCGGCTGGACGAGGCGCAAGTGAGCTGACGGCGTTTCGCTTCGGCCAGATGCGGGGTCAGCTTCGCCCTCAGGCCCCCAGGTACCATCACCGTCCGACCGCACACGATGCGAAAGCCCTGATGAGAGCCAACCATCAGGGCTTTTTCGCGTCTCGTTTTCCCTAGCTGTACTTGCTCAGCGCATCGAAAAATTCCTTCAAAAAATGGTAAAACAGCTTTTCGGAAGGCGGCAGCTCGCGGTTGTTCGGGATGATGATGCCTACCGTTCGCTGCACGAGCGGCTCGCTGATGGGAATTTTCACCGTTTCACGCGGCACATTGTCGGTCAAGGTCAGCTCGGGCAGCAGCGTAACGCCCAGGCCGGCGGCGACAAGTCCCTTGATCGCGTCGATGTCCTCGCCCTCAAAGGCGGTTTTGGGCGTGAAACCCATTTGCGAACAGGCATTGACGGCAATATTGCGCAAGATGAAGCCCGGCGGAAACAGGACGAATGTATCGTCCTGCAATTGATTCAGGCGCAGGCTCGGCTGCTTGGCCAGCGGGTGCTTCGCGGGCAGCAGCGCGACGATTTTTTCGGCGAAAAAAATATGGCTGCGCACGTTTTTTTCCTGGGTCGGAACTGGGCCGAGAAAGGCGAGGTCGATTTCCCCGTTAATCACGGAGTCGATCAGTCCCTGGTAAGAGCCTTGCCGGAGTTGGAAGCCGATGTCCGGGTAGCGCGCGCGAAAACCGGAGATGACGGTCGGCAGCGGGTTCGCGGCCAGACTGCTCGTAAACCCGACGCGAATCGTTCCGTGCTCCGGATCGAGGAACTCGGCAATTTTTTGCTTCCCCTTTTCGATTTCGTTGACGGCCATTTCCACGTGCTGCAAAAAAATTTTGCCTACCGCCGTCAGCTTGACGTTGCGACCTTCGCGAATGAACAGGGAGACGCCAAGCTCCGTCTCCAGATTCGCGATTTGCCGGCTCAGGGCGGACTGGGCCACATGCAGGTTGTGCGAGGCTTCGGTGAAGTGCTCGCGCTTGGCGACTTCGATGAAATAGAGAATCTGTCGCAGCTCCATGAATACCCCTCTTTCTCGATTGATCTCATTTTGAGATTAATATTGCGTAAATTATATATTGTTTGTATCGTTTCACTCAATCTAAAATTGAGTTAACAGAGAGAGCAAGGGAGTGGAGATAAATGACGAGAACTGGAATGCCTGCGAAGCAAGGACTATACGACCCGATGTTCGAGCACGATGCTTGTGGAATCGGTTTTATTGCGAATTTGAAAGCGAAAGCAACGCACGATATGGTCAAAAAGGGATTGCAGATTCTTTGCCAGCTGGAGCATCGCGGCGGCCAAGGCAGCGACCCCGAGACGGGCGACGGTGCCGGGATCTTGACGCAAATCCCGCATGCCTTTTTCAAAAAGACCTGTAAAGAGCTGAACTTTTCATTGCCAGCGCCAGGCAAGTACGGTGTCGGCATGCTGTTTCTGCCCATGGAGGAGAGCCTGCGCAACGAGTACGAGGCGAAGCTCGCCGCGATTGTCAAAGCGGAAGGCCAAAAGCTGCTCGGCTGGAGAACCGTTCCTGTCGATGCGACAAAGATCGGCAAAACGGCGGCAGCCAGCCAGCCTTTTATCCGCCAGGTATTCATCGGAGCGAGCGCAGATGTAGCGGATCAGATGGCTTTCGAGCGGAAGCTGTACCTCATCCGCAAGCAAATGGAGCATGCAGCAGGGGACGACTTCTACGCCGCCTCCCTGTCTTCCCGCACAATCGTCTACAAGGGACTGCTCACGCCCGGTCAGGTAGATGCCTTTTACCTCGATTTGCAAGATAATTCGTACACTTCTTCCTTTTCTGTCGTTCACTCGCGCTTCAGCACGAACACGTTTCCGACGTGGGAGAGGGCGCACCCGAACCGCTATTTGATCCACAACGGCGAAATCAACACGCTCCAGGGCAATGTGAACTGGATGCGGGCGCGCGAAAAGATGTTCGCGTCGAAACTGTTCGGGGCGGATTTGCAAAAAATCGTGCCAGTCATTGATATGCGCGGCAGCGACTCGGCTATCCTCGACAACTGTGTGGAATTTTTCTCGCTGGCGGGCAGATCGTTGCCACACGTCGCGATGATGATGATTCCCGAACCGTGGGATCAGGATGAGCAGATCGATGCGGACAAAAAAGCGTTTTACGAATACCACAGCTGCCTGATGGAGCCATGGGACGGACCGACAGCGATTGCCTTTACCGACGGCAGGCAGATCGGGGCGATTCTGGACCGCAACGGCTTGCGTCCGGCCCGCTACTACGTGACGACGGACGATACGATCATTTTCTCATCGGAGGTAGGCGTTCTGGAAGTGCCGGAAGAAAAAATTGTGCAAAAAGGCCGCCTCAGCCCGGGCCGCATGCTGCTGGTCGACCTGGAGCAAGGCAGAATCGTCTCCGATGAAGAGATCAAGCAACAAATCGCCAGCGAGCAGCCGTATCGCGAGTGGGTAGAAAACAATCTGCACGCGCTGGAGCAGCTGCCGCAGGCAGGCACGGGCGAGGAGCTCAGCGGGAAAGCGCTGCTGGCGCGACAAAAGGCGTTCGGATACACGCAGGAAGAGCTGGACAAAATGCTGGCGCCGATGGTCGTGGAGCAAAAAGACCCGGTTGGCTCCATGGGGGTCGATACGCCGCTCGCCGTCCTGTCGGACCGCCCGCAGCTTTTATACAATTACTTCAAACAATCGTTCGCCCAGGTGACGAATCCGCCGATCGACTCGCTTCGGGAAGCTTGCGTGACCTCGACGCACACCGTGCTCGGCGCGGAAGGAAACCTGCTGGAGCCTGCGGCAAGCCATTGCCGCCGCATCCGCTTGACCAATCCGTTGCTCGCAAACCAAGAGCTGGCACAGCTTCGCGCCAATCCGTACCAGGAATTCAGGGCGAAAACGTTGCCGATCCTGTTTGCTGCTGACGGGGGAGAAGCCGCATTGGAGCAGGCGCTGGAGCAGTTGTTTGCCGCAGCGGATGAAGCGATCGCCGCAGGCTATACGCTTTTGATCCTGTCTGATCGCGGCATCGACGAGAAGCGGGCAGCGATTCCGGCTTTGCTTGCCACGAGCGGCCTGCATCACCATCTGGTGCGCTCCGGTACGCGGACAAAAGCCAGCCTGATCGTCGAGTCGGGCGAGCCGCGCGACGTCCACCAGTTCGCCATGCTGATCGGCTACGGGGCAGACGCTGTCAATCCGTATGTCGCCATCGCCTCTGTGCTCGACCTGCTCGCATCCGGCAAGCTCCAGGACATCACGGGCGAAGAGGCGGTTGAAGCCTACCTGCAAACCGCCATCGAAGGCGTCGTCAAGGTCATGTCCAAAATGGGCATTTCGACTATCCAAAGCTATCGGGGAGCGCAAATTTTTGAAGCGGTCGGAATTCACGCCGACGTCATTGACCGCTACTTTACCCGAACGCCATCGCAGATTTCCGGAATTTCGCTGGACGTGATCGCCCAGGAGACGCTGATTCGCCACGCGCAAGCTTTTTCGCCAGAACATTCGGAAGAAAAGCTCGATCCGGGAAGCGACTTCCAGTTCCGTCGCGACGGCGAGTACCACCTGTTCCAGCCGAAGACCGTTCACGCCTTGCAAAAAGCTTGCCGGGAAGGCAGCTACGAGCAGTACAAAATCTACGCGGAAATGGCAGGCGAACAGCCGTTTTCCGCCCTGCGCCACCTGCTCGACTTCCAACCGGATCGCAAGCCGATCCCGCTCAGCGAAGTCGAATCGGTCGACTCGATTGTCCACCGCTTCAAAACAGGCGCGATGTCCTACGGCTCGCTTAGCAAGGAAGCGCATGAGACGCTGGCAATCGCCATGAACCGTCTGGGAGCGAAAAGCAACAGCGGGGAGGGCGGAGAAGATCCGGCCCGTTACACGACAGATGAAAACGGCGATTTGCGCCGCAGCGCGATCAAGCAGGTAGCCTCCGGACGCTTCGGCGTATCCAGCCACTATCTGGTCAATGCGTCCGAAATCCAGATCAAAATGGCGCAAGGAGCAAAGCCGGGAGAGGGCGGACAACTGCCAGGCAGCAAGGTCTACCCGTGGATTGCCGAAGTGCGCGGCTCGACGCCAGGCGTAGGTCTGATTTCGCCGCCGCCGCACCACGATATTTACTCCATCGAAGATTTGGCCCAGCTCATTTTCGACCTGAAAAATGCGAATCCGCGGGCGCGCATCAGCGTGAAGCTCGTCTCCAAGGCAGGGGTCGGAACGATTGCGGCAGGTGTCGCCAAAGGACTGGCGGATGTCATCGTCATCAGCGGGCACGACGGCGGGACGGGTGCGTCTCCGAAGTCGAGCATCAAGCATGCGGGGCTGCCGTGGGAGCTGGGGCTTGCGGAGACGCATCAGACGCTTTTGCTCAATCAGCTGCGCGACCGCGTCGTGCTGGAGACAGACGGCAAGCTGATGACGGGACGCGACGTGGTCATTGCCGCCCTGCTCGGCGCAGAGGAATTCGGCTTCGCCACGGCTCCGCTCGTCTCCATCGGTTGCGTCATGGCGCGCGTCTGCCATCTCGATACGTGCCCGGTTGGGGTCGCGACGCAAAATCCGGAGCTGCGCAAACGCTTCAAGGGCGATCCGCAGCACGCGGTCAACTTCATGCGCCTGGTCGCTCGCGAAGTCCGCGAGATCATGGCCCAGCTCGGCTTCCGTACGCTGGACGCAATGATCGGCCAAAGCCAGGTGCTCACCGTGAGCGAACGGGCCAAAGCGCACTGGAAAGCGAAGCACATTGATCTGTCCGCGCTTTTGTACCAGCCTGCGGTAGCCGCAGAGGTCGGCCGATACCATCAGCGCAATCAGGATCACAAGCTGGAGGAGACATTGGATCGTCAGACCCTGCTCGCCTTGTGCAAGCCGGCGCTGGAGAAGCAGAAGCCCATCCAGGCGCGCCTGCCAATCAAGAATACCGACCGCGTAGTGGGAACGATTCTTGGCAGCGAGGTAACGAGAAGGTACGGTGTCCACGGCTTGCCGGAAGACACGATTCGTCTGGAGTTTTACGGTTCGGCAGGGCAAAGCTTTGGCGCCTTTGTTCCGCGCGGCATTACCTTGCAGCTTGAGGGCGACGCGAACGACTACGTCGGCAAAGGACTGTCCGGCGGGAAAATCATCGTGGCGCCAGCGAAAACGAGCACGTTTTCACCCGAGCACAACATGATTATCGGAAACGTCGCGTTTTACGGCGCGACCTCCGGCGAAGCGTACATCAACGGCCTCGCGGGTGAGCGCTTCTGCGTCCGAAACAGCGGAGTCACTGCCGTCGTCGAGGGAGTGGGCGACCATGGCTGCGAATACATGACAGGGGGACGCGTCGTCGTACTCGGTCCAGTGGGCAAAAACTTTGCAGCCGGAATGTCGGGCGGTACCGCCTATGTGCTGGCTGAGGATCATGCGGCATTTGCGGCCCGTTGCAATCAGGAAATGGTGCTTCTGGAAAAGCTGGAAGACCAACGGGAGATTGCCGAGGTCAAGCGGCTCTTGGAAAACCACGTCGCCTGCACAGGCAGTCCTCGGGCCAAAGCCTTGCTCGCTTCGTGGCCGCAGACGATCGCCACGTTCATCAAAGTCATTCCCAAAGACTACAAGCAGATCGTTTCGACGGTGGAGAAGCTGGAAAAATCCGGCATGAAACGCCAGGAAGCCATTCTGGCAGCGTTCGAGATGAACCAGAAAAAGAGTGCAGACAAGAAGGCCCCCAAGAGAAAAGTGCCTGAACAAATCGGCGTTTCGGTAGGATAGGGAAAGATAGAAAGGAACCAGGACGGCAACTCGTTTAACGGGTTGCCGTTTTTTTTGGTGGCGGGGCGGGGAAATCGTTGATCTCATGCGAGGCAGACTGCCAGCCGTGGCAGGTAGCAAGCGGTGCTTTCGTCAGCGGACAGACGGGTCTGTCCACTCGTCCCGCAGCAAGGAGAAGATCAGGAGATCCACGAATTGACCGTTCGACTTTTCATATTGACGCAGCAAGCCTTCTTCTGCGAAGCCCAATTTGCGTAATACACGGATCGAGCCGCTATTTTCCGGTTCCACCTTCGCTTCCACCCGGTTTAGCCCAAGCTGGAAAAAGCCATAGCCGATGACGGCCCGCACAGCTTCCGTGGCATAGCCTTTTCCCCAGTAGGGATACCCCAGCTCGTAGCCAATTTCCGTCCGGCCATGGTCGAAATCGAAGGAATTGAAGCCACAGGAGCCGATGGTCTCCCCGGAATCCTTCAGGACGATGGACCACCGGCATGCCTGATCCTTCGCACACAGATCGTTAATCAGCGAAATCATATCCTCTGCCTGTTTGGTACGGGTCATGGCCTCGATATTCATATGCTTGGAAACGTTGGGATCAGACCAAAAGGTAAACAAGGCGGGAGCGTCAGCAGGCTGCATCGGCCGCAACAGCAAGCGCTCCGTAGAAAGAGAGTGGATTTGCATAAAACAAGCCTCCAGAAGTTTCAGGTGTGATTGTCGCCGCAAGCGCGCAACAGCAGGGGATTTGGACGAAGATCACGCAAACACTTTTTACAATAAAGCAGGCGGAATGGAAAGTAAATACAGATTTTTACAAATCCACTCTTCCATTCCGAAAACGCGTCCGCGCCAAGCCGTTGGCGCCGCTTTCGTTGCAAAAAAAGGACATTCCTCCCGCGGGTGGGGAAGGGAATGTCCTGTTCGTTTTCCTGTTCGTTTGGCAAAGCGATTAGATGACCAGGCTCAACGCCATAATCAAGATGATGGCGACGACTGACAAAATCGTCTCCATGACGGTCCACGATTTCAGCGTATCTTGCACCGTCATGTTGAAGTATTCCTTAATCAGCCAGAAGCCGGAGTCGTTGACGTGCGACAGGATCAGGGAGCCTGCGCCTGTTGCCAGCACGAGCAGCTCAGGGCTTGTCCCCGGCACCTGCAGGGCGATGGGACCGACGATGCCGGCTGCGGTCATCATGGAGACGGTCGCAGAGCCGGTCGCGACGCGAATCAATGCGGCGATCAGCCAGCCGAGGAAAATCGGGGAGATCGCGGACGCTTTGGCCAGTTCGGCGATGTAGTCGCCTACGCCGCTGTTCAAAAGCACCTTGTTGAACGCGCCGCCCGCACCGATCACGAGCAGGATGGTGGCCGTAGGCGCAAGGCAGTCGTTCGTGAATTTGAGAATGTCGTCCTTCGTAAAGCCGCGGTTGTAGCCGAGCGTCCAGAACGAAATGATAACGGCGATCAACAGGGAAGTGATCGGGTTGCCGATGAAGTCGGCCCATTGGCGCAGCATGTCTTCTTTCGGCAAGGTCACGTCTGCAACAGTCGCCATCAACATCAACAGAACGGGCAAAAGAACGGTGAAGACCGTAATGCCGAAGCCTGGCAGTTCGCGCTCGTCCTTTGGCTCCGTCAGTTGCGAAGCCAGTTCGGGCGAGATGCTCGTTTTGATCCGTTTGCCGATCCAGCTGCCGTAAAGCGGTCCGGCGATGATCGCGGAAGGAAGCGCGACGATGATCGAGAGCAGGATCGTTTTGCCGACATCGGCCTGGAACAGATCAACGGCCGCCATCGCCGCTGGGTGCGGCGGCACGATGCCGTGTACGATGGACAAGCCTGCGACGAGCGGAATCCCGATTTTCAACAGCGAGACGCCTGTCTGTCTGGCGATGGTGAAGACGAGCGGAATCAACAGAACAAAGCCTACCTGGAAAAAGACGGGAATCCCGACGATAAAGGCGACGAACATCATGGCCCAGTGTACGTTTTTTTCACCGAACAGATTAATCAGCGTGCGGGCGATGCGTTCCGCTCCGCCTGATTCTGCCATCATTTTCCCGAGCATGGTGCCCAGCGCAAGCACGATGGCGATAAAGCCGAGCGTTCCGCCCATCCCGTCCTTGATCGAGTCGACGACCTTGACGAGCGGCATACCGGATGCGATTCCGACAAATCCGGCGGCGAGCAGCAGGGCGACAAACGGGTTTACCTTGAACCGCGTAATGAGAATGAGGAGGAAAATAATGGATAGTAACGTAATGAGAAGTGGCATAGCAGACCCTCCTTATGGTATCGCTAGTTGTTCAGTTGCTTTTGGAACTTGGCGATCAGCTTGTATTCCTCCAGCAGGTTGTAGTAGACGCGTTCGTAAATGTAAAAGAGTTCCAGATACATGCTGGATCGTTCCAAGTTCGGCTCGTGCCGATGGGAGATGTGAATCATCTTTTTCACGTCGCGCAAATCGTCGAGCGCGCCGAGCGCGTGCATCGCCAGCAGGGCCGCGCCGAAGCTGGAGCTTTCATGGCTTTCCGGAATCAGCACCTCGTAGCCGAACATGTCGGACATGATCTGCCGCCATTCCTTGGAGCGGGCAAAGCCGCCGGATGCGCGAATTTCCTTGGCTCCGCCTGCCAGATCGCGAAGCGCGATGCCAATGCTGTAGACGCTGAACAAAATGCCTTCGAGCACGGCGCGAATGAAGTGCTCGCGCTTGTGGTGCAGACCGATTCCGAAAAAAGAGCCGCGGGCCTGCGCATTCCAGTACGGAGCGCGTTCCCCGGAGAGGAAGGGGAGGAAGAGCAGCCCGTCTGCACCTGGGCGTACGTTCTCCGCCGCCTGAATCATGACTTCGTACGGATCGACGCCCAACTGCTTCGCTTTTTCCACTTCCGGCCAGCTGAACTCGTCGCGGAACCAACGCAGCATGATGCCGCCGTTGTTGGACGGACCGCCGATGACCCAATGATTTTCCGTCAGTACGTAGCAGAACGTGCGGCCTTTCGGATCGGTGATCGGCTCGGGAACGACCGTTCTGACTGCGCCGCTTGTCCCGATCGTGATCGCAACCTGACCGTTGTCGATCGCCCCGATGCCGAGATTGGCCAGCACGCCGTCACTGGCCCCGACGACAAAAGGCGTATCGGGATCAAGCCCGATTTCTTCCGCATAGCGCAGCTTCATACCCCGCAGGATATGGGTGGTAGGCACGGGCTCGCTCAGGTGGTGCCTGGAAATGCCGGCCAGTTTGAGCGCGTCTTCGTCCCAGTCCAGCTTGCGCAGGTTGAACAGTCCGGTAGCGGAAGCGATGGAGTAGTCGACCACATACTGGCCGAACAGCCGATACATCACGTATTCCTTGATGGAAATGTACTTGGCTGTCTTCTGGCACGTATCTGGCATGTGCTCCTTCAGCCACATGATTTTGGGCAGGGGAGACATGGGGTGAATCGGGGTACCTGTGGCCAGATAAATCTGGTGGCCGACCCCGTCTTCCTTGAGCCGATCCGCCTGTGCCGCACTTCGGTTATCCGCCCAGATGATGCTGTTCGTCAGCGGATTTCCCTGCGCATCCACGGCAATCAGGCTGTGCATCGCGGTCGAGAAGCCGATTCCGCCGATTTCATGCTTGTCGATGTTCGCCTGCTCAATCGCTTGCTTCAGCGCCTGGATGACCGCGGCAAAAATCGTCTCCGGATCTTGCTCCGCCCAGGAGGCTTTCGGGACGAGCAGAGGATAGTCGAGATTGCCTGTCCCTCTGACAGCACCGGAGGGCGTGAAGACAATCGCCTTCGTGCTGGTTGTCCCGATATCAAGACCGATAAAGTAGGTTTGCTTCATGGTTCTGTTCACCCTTTTTGTATACGCTTTCAACCAAGTCGCGTGGTGATAACGAGATTATATCGAAATTTTTTTCATTTGTTAATACAAAAGAAAAAAATTATTTCAAATTTATCATCACATCCGCAGGTTGCCCCTCCAAAACCTGCTGGCGGGCAAAAGAAAAACGCCTGATTTACAGACGTTTGAGCGAAATCGCTTCGCGAATGTGCTGGATGTTGGCAATCGTGTCGTCCTGGCGGCGGAGCGACACCGCCACGTAGAGCAAATCGATCAGGCAGAGCTGGGCCAGCCGGGACGACAAGGCTTCCGTGCGAAAAACGGTTTCGCGGGAAGTGGTGTACAGGCACATGTCGGCCTGCCGGACGAGCGGGGATTTGCCGTAGCTCGTAATCCCGATCGTTTTGGCTCCGCGCTGTTTTGCTACTTGCAGGGCGGCCAGAATATCCTTGTTGGAGCCGGAGTGGGAGAAACCGACCGCGACGGCGCCCTCTGACAAAAGCGAGGCCGACATGACCTGGTAATGGGCATCGGAGTGGTGGATACAGGGAATGCCCGTCCGCATGAATTTGTGGTAGGCGTCCTGCGCGATCGCCGCCGAGCCGCCAGTGCCGTAAAATTCAATCCGGGTAGCATGCTCCAGACAGTCGACAATTTTTAAAAGCTCTTCTTTGTTCATAATTTGCAAGGTGTCACGCAACGTTTCCAGATTGGCTGTAAAAATTTTTTCCGCGATGGAGCCGATATCATCGTCATCGAGATTGATCTCCTGGTAGATCGATTGTTTCGGATTCGTCACCTCGCTGGCGAGCGCGATTTTAAACGCCTGGTAGCCGCGAAAGCCCAGTCTGCGGCACAGGCGGAACACTGTCGCATCTGCACACTGACACTGGTCGGCCAGCTCCGTAATGGACAAATGAACAATTTTGCTGGCGTGCTGCAAAATGTAATCGGCAATTTGCTGCTCCTTGCTGCTCAACTGTGTGTAGATCGCACGTAACTGCGCAAGCACGCTCGCGGGAACGTGCGGTGTCGTTTCAGCCATGAATCGGTACCTCCCCAAAAGTGGCGCTGGGCCATCTGTGTAGCGAAAGCTTGTCCGTTTGCCAATCAATCGTGCAAGCGAAAACGTTTGCTTTCTGTTAGTATAAGGAAAACGGCTGTCCAATTCCTAGTTTCGAAAAAATTTTCTTCTTTTATGGTGAAAGAAGAAAATTTTTATCATATAATACGAGGTAACGGAGATTACCCCAAAGGAGTGACGTACGCGAATGAAACTTGCGATACTCGGTTTAGGTAAAATGGGTTACAACCTGACGCTCAATCTCTTGTCCCACCAGCATGAGGTAGTAGCCTACGACGTGGATCAAAGCCGCGCAGAGGAGCTCGGCCGCGAAGGAGCGATTCCGGCGGCTTCCGTCGAAGACGCGGTGGCGAAGCTGGAAGCGCCGCGCGTCATCTGGCTGATGGTTCCGGCCGGAGAAATCGTGGATCAACTGGTCGACCAGCTGTCCACCCTGCTCGCGGCAGGGGACATCGTGATCGACGGCGGCAACTCGCACTACAAACAATCGGTTGAGCGCTACGAGCGGCTGAAAGCAAAAGGCATTCACTTCCTCGATGCGGGAACGAGCGGCGGCATGGAAGGGGCTCGCCACGGGGCATGTATGATGATCGGCGGGGATCGCGAGGCATTCGCTTACATCGAACCGATGATTCGCGACATCAATGTGGACAAGGGCTATCTGTACACGGGAGAAGCGGGCAGCGGACACTTTTTGAAGATGATTCACAACGGAATCGAGTACGGCATGATGCAGGCAATCGGCGAAGGCTTCGAGGTGCTGGCGAAAAGCCAGTACGATTACGACTTCGCCGAAGTGGCGCGCGTGTGGGCGAACGGCTCTGTCATTCGCGGCTGGCTGATGGATTTGACCGAGCGCGCTTTCCGCAAAGACGCCAAGCTGGAGGCCATTCGCGGCGTCATGCACTCGTCCGGGGAAGGCAAATGGACGCTGGAAACCGCCCTGGATTTGCAAGCGGCCACTCCGGTTATCGCGATGTCGCTGCTCATGCGCTACCGTTCGCTCGACGAAGACACGTTCCATGGCAAAGTCGTAGCTGCGCTGCGCAACGAGTTTGGCGGCCACGCGGTGGAAAAAAAATAACCGGATGCTCGACAGAAAGGATGACGGTAAAGTCCCTCTACCCAAAGGAGGGCTTGGCTGCTCATCCTTTTTTTGCGCGGCTTTCTTGGCGCTTTCGTGGAACTTTGCTACAATGCCGTCATCTCCGGAAACAAAAAAGCAAGCCGCCCCTTTTGTTAGGCAGAGGAGCTGGCTTGCTTCTTTTGTATGCGTGTATGGACGCAACTTGCACGTCTGTACCAGCCAAAACAGGGGGATCAGCTCACGACGCGCAGCTCGACCTCGATATTGCCACGGGTCGCCTTGGAGTACGGGCAGACGTGATGGGCGGCTTCTACCAGTTCTCTGGCCGTTTCCGGCGCGACGCCGTCTACTTTGACTTCCAGGACGGCAGCCAGGCCAAATCCGCCGTCCGCTTCTTTGCCAATCGAGACGTGGGCGGTAACGGCTGTCGCCTCGACCTTGATCCGCTTCATCCGCGCTACCATTTGCAGGGCGCTGTCAAAGCAAGCGGCGTAGCCTGCGGCAAAGAGCTGTTCCGGGTTGGTGAAGCTTCCGCCGGGTCCGGCGAGTTCCTTTGGCATACGAACGTCGAGGCTCAACACGCCGTCCGAAGATTGGACATGACCATCGCGGCCTCCTGTGGCGGTTGCCGTTGCGGTGTACAGTTTTTGCATCGTTCATCTCTCCCTAATTGATTGTTTATAATTAAATTGTACACAATTAAAATACCATAGCACGCGGCGAATGGCAATCGTTGCGTCTGCTTCTTTTTTCCGGCTGTCCGTTTGACAGGATCGGGGAGGAAAGGCTATATTTCGGGTAGAGGAGAGGGAGAGGACAACTGCTTATGACGATGGATGAGCTGCTGAAGCTGGAAAATCAGCTTTGCTTTACGATCTATGCCTGCTCGCGGGAGATTACGCGCATGTACCGTCCCTATCTGGAGGAAATGGGCATTACCTATCCGCAATATTTGGTCATGCTCGTTTTGTGGGAACGGGAAGCGTGTACGGTCAAAGAGCTGGGCGAGCGCCTGTTTCTGGATTCCGGGACGCTGACGCCGCTCTTGAAAAGAATGCAGGAGGCAGAACTCGTGACGCGCACCCGTTCCAGCCGGGATGAGCGGGTAGTCGTTATCCGCCTGACGGAGAAAGGGGCCAAGCTGAAAGCGACAGCCTGTCAAATTCCGCAGACGTTGTTTGCGAACAGCGGACTGCCTTTTCACGATTTCACGCGACTTTTGCAGGAGAGCCAGGCCCTGCTCGACCGGATTCACCGGCTGAACGAGGGCGGGGGCAAACCGGAATAGCAGGAACCGATCGCTGCGACGAAAAAAGCCGATCCCTTCGGCGCAGGCAGAGCACAGCAACCGCCTCTGCCCATGCCGGGGGGATTTTTTCATCCGGGGCCACCCAGCTTTCAAGGAGGGGAAGCCCTCATAAAAGAAAGCCTGTGTCCATCTTGGTCAAGACCCCAATTTGTAGACAGTAAGAAAAACCCCGGCCGTTAGGCCGACAGCTGACGTCTGAATTCAACAG